>NZ_JBHTSF010000251.1:0-9174 GCF_042795295.1 Streptomyces sp. NPDC056486 | reverse complement strand
CCCCCGTGCGGGCACCGCCTCGACCACTGTTTCCGGCCGACTGTGGTCAAACCTTGGACAGACCTTGAACGGGCAGGTCAGGGTGGTGAGCGGGCTCGGCAGGACGCCGTCCGGTCCGGCTCGACGACGGGACGGGGCCGGAAGGGGGGCCGTGGAAGCAGGAGGTTCGGTACGGTGACGGTGCGGTTCGCGGTGCTGGGTGACATCGAGGTCCAGGTCGGCGACCAGCCGCTCGACATCGGGCACATGAGGCAGCGCGGTGTACTGGCGGCGTTACTGGTCGACGCCAACCGCACCGTCTCGGTGGATCAACTGGCCGACCGTATCTGGGCGGACCGGCCCCCGCGGCGGTTCCGTTCCACCCTGTACAGCTACCTGTCCCGATTGCGGCAGGCGCTGAGCTGCCTCGAGGGCGCCGGGGTACGGATCGTGAAGGAGCCGGGCGGTTACCAGCTCACCGTCGACGCCTCAGCGGTGGACCTGCACCGGTTCCGGGACCTGGTGGCGCGGGCTAGGACCACGGAGGGCGGCGAGCATGCCGTAGCCATGTTCGAGGAAGCGCTCGGCCTGTGGCGGGCCGAGCCGTTCGCCACCCTGGACACGCCCTGGTTCAGCACGCTGCGCGAGACGCTGGCCCGTGAGCGGCTCGCGGCCGAACTGGACCGAACCGACCTCGCGCTGCTCCAGGGCCGTCACGGCGAGCTGCTGGCCGACCTGACGCCGCGGGCCGAGGCGCACCCCCTGGACGAGCGGCTGGCCGGTCAGCTGATGCTCGCCCTGTATCAGTCCGGGCGGGCGGCCGATGCGTTGAGCCATTACCGGTGCACCCGGGAACGGCTCGCCGAGGAGCTCGGCGTGGACCCCGGGGCGCCGTTGCGGGACCTGCACCAGCGGATCCTCGAGGCCGACCCCGCACTGGCGTCGTCGCACCTCTTGCCGACGGCCGCCTCGCCGCGGCCCGTGCCTCGTCAACTTCCGGCACCGCCTGCGGTCTTTGCCGGTCGCGTCAAGGAACTGCACCAGCTGACGGCGGCGTTGGAGGCTTCGACGGACGCCGAGGGCGGTCCGGGCGAGACCGTGGTGATCTCGGCAATCGGTGGCATCGGTGGCATCGGCAAGAGCTGGCTGGCTCTGCGCTGGGCGCACGAGAACGCGCACCGGTTCCCGGACGGACAGCTGTACGCGAACCTGCGCGGTTTCGACCCGGCCGAGCAGCCGATGCCCGCCGCCCTCGTGGTACGCGCCTTCCTCGATGCGCTGCGCGCTGCCCCGGACAGCATCCCGGCGGACCCGGACGCGCAGGCCGCGCAGTACCGGAGCCTGCTCACCGGACGGCGCATGCTGATCGTCCTGGACGATGCCCGCGACGCCGACCAGGTCCGGCCGCTGCTGCCGGGCAGCCCTTCGTGCACCGTGCTGATCACCAGCCGCAGCCGTCTGACCGCGCTGGTGGCGACGCACGGGGCCCAGCTGCTGCCGCTCGACGCCCTCGGCCGGGACGAGGCGCATCACCTGTTGGTCAGCCATCTCGGCACACGCCGGGCCGCCGCCGAGCCGGAGTCCGTGGCCGCGCTGGTGGACCACTGCGCGGGGCTCCCGCTGGCCCTGGGGATCGTGGCCGCTCGCGCCGCCACCCACCCGGACTTCCCGCTCGCCGTCCTGGCCGGGGAACTGAACCAGGCCACCGACCGCCTCGACGCGCTAGATGGAGGTGATCTCACCGTCAGCCTGCGGGCGGCCTTCGCCGCCTCGCACCGCGCGCTCACCTCGTCGGCCGGCACCCTGTTCGTCCTCCTGGGCCTGGCTCCCGGGCCGGACATCAGCCTGGCCGCAGTGGCGAGTCTCGCCGCATCTTCCCCGGCCCGGGTCAGAGCTCTGCTGACGGAACTGGAGTCCGCCCACCTGGTGCGGCAGGACCGCCCCGGACGCTACGGAATGCACGACCTGGTGCGCCTGTACGCCGCCGAACTCGCCCATCGACTGCCCGGCCAGGACAGGGAGGCCGCCCTGACCCGGTTCGTCGACTTCTACGCGCACACCGCTTACGCGGCCAACGAACTCCTGGACGGCCCGCACACGCCGTTCGCGAGCAGGATCGAGACGCTGGCGCCCGGGTGCGGCCCGTTGAGCCCGGCGGACACCACGGCCGCGCTCCAGTGGTTCGACGAGGAACATGTCTGCCTCCTCGCCGTCCAGTCCCTGGCCCTGGCCACCGGCCGTCACCCCCGGGTGTGGCAACTGGCCTGGTCCCTCATCTCGTACCACCAGTCCGGTTACCACCTGACGGAATACTTCACGGTCTGGCGGGCCGCCTTGACCGCGGCCGAGCGCCATGGCGACGCTCCTGCCCCCAGAGCCCTGGCCCACTGGCGGTACGGACACGCCCACTCGCTGACGGGCGACCACAGCGAGGCCCTGCACCATCTCGGTGCCGCCCTCACCCTGTCCGAACGCACCGACGACATCGCGGGCCAGGCGCACATCTGCCGCACCCTCGGCCGGGTCTGGGAGCAGTACGGCGACGACGAGCGCGCGCTGGAGCATGCATTGCGCGCCCTCGCCCTCTACCAGCAACTGGACAATCCGGTCTGGCAGGCCAACCAGCTCAACGCCGTGGGCTGGATGCACGCCCAGCTCGGCCGCTATCCGCAGGCGCGTACTCATTGCGAGCAGGCGCTGCGCCTGTACGACGAACACGGGCGTCCCGGCGACGCCGCCTCCACCCTCGACAGTCTCGGCTACATCGCCCATCGCACCGGCCGGCACCCGCAGGCGGTCGAGTACTACGAGCGGGCCCTGCCCCTCTTCCGCGAGTACGCGGACTTTTCCAACGAGGCGGACACCCTCGCCAATCTTGCCGAAACTCATCAGGTCATGGGCAGCCTCGCTGCCGCCCGCGCAGCCTGGGAGCAGGCCCTGGCGCTGTACCAGGAACAGAAACGCACCGCACAGGCGGAACAGATACTGGCCCGGCTGCGGGACTGATGACCGTTCAACTGCCGCTCACCACCGGTGCGGAGTGCAGGGCGGCGCGGCGGACCGCAGAGCTGTGCCGCGTCGAGCTGACCAAGCGGCTCAAGACCGGAACGCGGTGTGCGGCAAGTCGCCTGCATGTTCTGTGCGGATGGTGCTCTGATCGGCTGATTCAAGGTTCCTCCAAGATTCGGGCAAGGCCGCGTGAGCAAGGTGGTGGCCGTCGAACAAGTGCGAAGGCCGAGGCTGTCCCGCCAGGGCCTTCGCTGGAGGAAGGGATAGAGATGGACATCCGCAAGATGATCGCAGGGCTCGCTCTCGGAGCCACCGTAGGACTGGGTCTCATGGCCGCACCTGCCCAGGCGGCTACCGCCGCGTCGCCCGCTGCTCCTGCCGGTACGAAGAGTGTTCTTGACGGCCGGAGCGCGCAGGAGAGCCGGCACTTCTACAGCAGTCACCGGACCCGTGGGGAGTGCGAGACCCGAGGGTGGTACTGGGTGAATCGGAACCCCTCGTGGACCTGGGAGTGCGAACCCGGCCTCGGCACTGACGGGAAGTTCAAGTACCACCTGTACCTGTGGTACTGAGGGCGTGGTAAAAGCCCGCGAGCAGAACATCTCCCGCACGCTGTCCTGGAGTTGCGGACCGAGCGGATGCAGACGGGCGCGTTCACTGGGCTGCGGATGACGCCACCCATGGCGGCTTCCGCCGACTGACCGGATGCTGCCGGTAGCCGTGTGCTGCCGCGCACGACGGGGCCGGTAACCCCGCTGTTCAGCGGCTCGGTCCGCTGCTCACGCAGGAGTCGGCCGAGCGGCTGTGGACCGTGGACGGCATGCCGGTCCCGGTCCGCAGCCGCCAGGTCTTTCGGAGTCCGCCGCTGCGGCGGCAAACCGACGACTCAGTGAGCGAGGGAGGGTGCAGATCTCCTCGGGGGGGGACGGGTTGAGCTGGGAGAATGCCTTTGCGGGTGTTGGTGGCGTGGTCGGGTCTTTACCGTGTTGGGTGGGTCAGCTCGTTGGCGCGACGCTCCCGCAGTACGCAGAAGATCACGAGGCTTGTGCCGACCAGCATCAGGGCGATGATCTGTGCCTCGTGGTTGGCCCGCAGCCACCAGTCCCACCGCCCAGGGGCCCGCCGAACGACGGTGTGATCGCCGGCGCCGCGACGAGCAGCGGCCCCAGATGAATGTCGGGCGGCGCAAGAACGTCGATCACGGACACCGCAACGATCCACGCGATCGGGATGGCAGCAAGCGCCCGGCGCTGGTGTCGTCGGCCCGAGGCGGGCGCCGCCCGGGACCGGCGACAGCACCCCCCGATCATCAGGGCAGGTGCCACGAGCCATATCGGCCCCGAAGGCACGAGTCCAAACCGGGCTCCACGACGAAGGCGACGGGCGAGGCGGGCCGGGCGGGCGGCTGTGCCGGTCGGTCCGGTGATGTCAGAGGATCCGACAGAGTGCTGTGTAGCGTCCTGTACGCGTTGCTACGATGGGAGGTATGGCGAAGAAGCAGATCAACGTGAGAGTCGACGAAGCCGTGTACTCCGGCATCGAGGAACGCGCGGCGGCCGCCGGGATGGAAGTCAACGAGTACGCCCGCCAGCTGCTCGCCGACGAGGCCAACGATCTGCGCCACCGTTTCCTCGTCGCGGGCGATCACTTCACCGGCGAGTGGGCCGACCACTTCGAGGAGCGTTTCGGCGCCGACAGCCAAGGTGCTGCCCCCGCCCGCAAGGCGGGCCACGCCGCGTGATCGTGCACATCGACCGGGCCTGGCTCCTGGATCTGGCCCACCGCAGCCTGCCTGCAGACCCGCAAGTGACCGACTTCGGCAGCCTGCAGGCTGCCGTCGCCCGCCACACCGACAAGGTGATGGACGTCTATGTCTACGCCGAGCCGCACCACCGGGCCGCGGCCCTCATGCACCAGCTGGTGCGCGTCCCCGCGCTGGAGGCACGCAACAAGCTGTTCGCCGCCGTCGTTGCCGCCTCCTACCTGAGCGCGTCGGGACTGTTTGTCACCGTCGGCGCCAAGGCGGCCGCCGACCTGGCCGAACGCATCGACCGCGATGCCCTGGACGTACGCAGCGCGGCCGCCGAAATCCGCTCCTGGACGCAGAACTGAGCGGCAGCGGCCCCTCAAGGAGCTGTGGTGCACACGGCCTCCCGGGGCGCTGCCTTGGGGTAGAGCAGATCCGCTCTACAGCTTCGGGCACCTGATGCCGAACCGATACGGCGTGGCCGTGCATTCCATACGTTCTGGCTAGCACGTACGCAGTTGGACCTGGGCAAACTTGAGCAGGCATGCCATACGGCAACACTCGCCTTGGGCCCAGCTTCTGCGGTTGCATCGGAGCAGGTGTCGGGCCATCTCGGGGAATTCTACGATCAGTTGGCCCCGCACAGGCGAAACCCGCAGCCCTGGGCCTTGGCTCTGTCTCGCCGGGATGGCGGTCATCTCGTACGCCCCGCGCGGGCACCGCCGGTCGCGCCGCTCAGCTCGCCAGAGCCTGGGCGGCGTACAGCGCCCCGAGGGCAGCGGCGAGGGCGCCGAGCAGGAGACGAAGCGCGGTCTCGGGCAGGTGTGGTTGGAGCCGAGAGCCAAGGTAGCCGCCGAGTAGACCTCCAAGGCCGCAGACCAGGCCGAGCCACCAGCCGGGTGCGACGGGCCCGGAGCTCACCGCGGCCAGCACAGCGTACGCGGCGGCTCCGGCGAGCGAGGTAATGAAGGTCGCGGCGAGCGTGGCCGGTGCGAGACGGGCCATGGGTATTCCGCGTGCGGCGAGGAGGGGGCCGAGCAGGGAGCCGCCGCCGATCCCGTAGATCATCCCGCCGACCAGTCCGACGGCCAGAGCGAGCGCGGCCAGCGCGGGCGCTGACGGCTCGCTGGCTTCCGAGCCCGCCCGGCGGCAGGTCGGGCGCAGGGTGCGTAGGAACAGCCAGGCGCCCAAGGGCAACAGGAGTGCAGCGATCAAGGCGCGGAAGACGCCAGGGCCAAGGAGGGGGAAGACACGGACGGCGGCGCCGGCGACCACGCTGGGGAGCGTCCAGGCCACGAGGCGCCGCGCAGAGCGCCGTTGCGGCGGTAACGCCATAATGCCCCTGGCCCGGCCACCACATTGAACAGCAAGTTCGTCGGCGTGACCGCAGGACTGGGTACCCCGAGGACGCTGAGCTGGACGGGGAGGAGAAAGACCGCTCCAGAGACACCCGTCGGCGCGGCCACCGTCGAGATCAGCAGGCCCGCCGCGAACCCTATCCAGACCGTCCACTCCACCGCTGCCCGCGCCCTCGCCCTGGCTCTGTCGCCGGGTCAGTATCGGCGCACCGAGCCGGGCGGGCGCGGACCTGCAACGAGATGTTCATGAGCAGCAGGTGCGGCACGGCTTGCAGCCGCACGCCTCTTGCTCAGACACGGCCTTCTAGAAGTCGCTAACAAAGTTGTTGGACGTGTCGGTGAGTGATCAGGCAGGCAGCGAGGCTGAGGAATGCTTCGTGGATGTCGTCGCGCCGTTCCCAGCGGATGCGAAGACGGCGGAAGCCATGCAGCCAGGCGATCGTACGTTCGACGACGTAACGGAAAATGCCCAGGCCAGAGCCGCGCGGCTGGCGCCTTCCAGTAGGTACGCGATGGTGAAGAGCGGGCCAGCGGCCATCCCGCAGGCAAGCAGTGTTTGATTACCCATCCCGTCAACCTATGTTGACAGAAAGAGTGCGTCAACCTGCATTGACGTAAGGATGGGCAACAGTCATCAACCCCAAACGTGTAATCGCCAGCCCAGGCCCCGACTCATGCCTCTGCTCCGGAAGATCAAATGCGGGACATCCCTCAGCTGAGACATCACACCGCGGCGGGCAAGAACCGGACAGGTGAGTCTTTCCCTCAAGGGGAAGTGCTGCGGTTATGCCGCCAGGCGGGTGCCGCGGCGCCAGATGGCGCGGGTGTTGAGGGTGTCGCCGATGTTGCTGACTGGGTCGCCGTCGACCAGCAGAAGGTCGGCGCGGAGTCCCTCGGCGATGCGGCCGCGGTCGCTGAGGTGGAAGCGGCGGGCTGTGGTCGCTGTGGCTGCGCGCAGGGCCCGTGCGGGGGTGAGGCCGGCCGCTACCAGGTACTGCAGTTCGTGGTGGAGGCTCGCTCCGTGTGCCAGGCCCCCGAAGAATGTTTCGGGCATGGAGACGTCGGTGCCGGCCAGCACGTCGACGCCGACGGCGTCCAGCGCGCGCACGGTGTCGTACACGTCGTGGAGTTTGCCCTGCGGGTAGCGGTTGTAGCTGGAGCGCAGGGTCTGGTCCCACTTGCTGTCGAGGCGTGCGGCGACCCGGGGGTCGTCGGCGAGTTCGCTGCCGGTGATTCCCATCATCGAGGCGTTGAGAGTGATGCAGGGGATGACGAACATACCCGCGTCCTTGATCACGCCGATGATCTCGGCGGTGTGCGGCTGGTCCATGAAGACGTGGGTCACGCCGTCGATGCCAGCTTCGGCGGCCATCCTGGTGGCCTCCACGGTCAGCGCGTGGGCCACGGTCAGGGCGCCGCACTTCTTGGCTTCGGCGACCCCGGCGTTGACGGTGGCCTGGTCGAGCGCGGGCAGCCCGGGGTGTCCCTCCACGCTGCCGTCGTCGATCATGAACTTGATGAAGTCGGATCCCCGGGCGAGGAGTTGGGGGACGAAGGCTGCTGCTTCCTCGGGGGTGCTGGAGAACGGCATCAGGGGCATCACCGGCGGGAGGTCCCACTTCGGCCGGAAGCCTTCGGGCATCAGCTCACTGGGGTGACCACCGGGCGGTGTGATGGCAAAGCCGGAAGAGCGCACGTCAGCCAGAGTGTCATCGTCGGTGATCAGCCCCCGGTTCTCCCGGGTGTTCATACCCTGCATCTCCAGTTCGGTTGTCACCCCGAACCGCAGGGCGAGCGCCAGGGAACCGGGAGCGGAGTGGACATGGGCATCGATGAGTCCGGGCAGCAGTGTGGCGCCGCCGCCGTCGACGATCTCGCTGCCCTCGGGAGCGTCGCCACCGATGCGGGCGATCCTCCCGCCGTCGATGACCACGGTCCGCACGCCTACGGTCTTCTCTCCGTCGAAGATCTGCGCATTGGTGATCGCTGTGAGCGTCATAGCAGTCCGCCTCGTTTCCTCACTCGTCCAAGATTTACATACCTAATGCTATGCACTTGTCTAGTGGTATGCAAATGTGCGGATCGGGCCTAGACTCGGCCACATGAGCAGCGCGTCTTTCTCCGAGCAGTCTTCCGACGAGATGGCACTGGCCCAGATCGGCCCGGCACTGTCCCGTCTGCGGCGACGCGCACCGGCATCGAACAAGGACCTGTCCCGCAACCTCGTACTCAATGTGATCGCCGATGCGCCGGGCGAGACGACCGTCGGTGGCCTCGCTGCCGAGATGGGCGTCGCCCAGCCGGTGGCCAGCCGGACCGTCGCCGCCTGTATAGAGGAAGGGCTGCTGCGCCGGACGGCGTCCCAGTCCGACGGACGCCGCACGGTGCTCGAAGTCACCGAGCACGGCGAGGCTGAACGCAACCGCTTCGCCACTGAACAGCGCAAAGCGTTCCAGGAGATCACCGCCGCCTGGTCACCGGAGGAGCGGATCCAGTTCGCACGCCTCTTGGCTCGATACGGAGCTGACGCCACTGCCTGGTCCAGGAAACAGGCCACAAGCCGCGACTGAACGAGCAGCACCCCGACACCGAAGCACGGCCAGGAGCCCAGGCATCGATCGCGCCGACGGACGATCTACCGATCCGACAGTCGCCCGTGAGCGGGGTGAGAACCTGAGAAGCGATCACACCAGCCCCTTGACCTGCGACTTCAAGTTGGCGGCAACTCACAGCGGCGCAATCACGGGTTCAGACCGACCTTGTGGTCCGCTGCGCATCATGCCGACGTCATGTCGCTCTGCAGGGAGGCAAGGATCTGCGCGATCGCCGAGTCGGCTGAGTCAGGGGATCGCTCCTGCCAGGACTGCATCGTTTCGCAGATGGCGGCCGCAGCGGTGCGCACCTGTGCAGCAAACTCATCGGGCAGCGGTCCCAGCTCAACGTTGTCGCTGTAGGCGCCTGTGATGACGATTGGGCCGTGCAGAACTTGCGGCCGAAGCGGGCCTGGAGGCGTGCCTGGTAGATCAGGCGGTCCTGCTCCAGCTTGATGACCTGCTCGTACGAACGCAGCTCCCACAGCTT
>NZ_JBHTSF010000250.1:0-9269 GCF_042795295.1 Streptomyces sp. NPDC056486 | reverse complement strand
GCCGCCTGGCCGGGCCCTCTCTGTGCGCAGTACTCGGTTATGGGGTCAGAGCGCTCCGGCCCGTACGCCGTCGATGAACTGGGAGAACGCCGACATGGGAACGAGACAGATCACGCCACTCGTGATCTTGGAGTCACGCATTGCCATCCAGCCCTCCGGAGCGTGCGCGACCTCGACGCAAGCGCCGTTCTCGCTACTCGCCGAGGACTTCCACCAGGCGAGTTCATTGGGGTTGTACGGGGGAGGGAGGGGGCGGTTCATGGTCAATTCTCCTCTGCGGCGAGTTCATGTAGGAGTGCCGCGGACTGCTCGGGTTCCATGGCGCTGACGCGCAGTCGGTCGAACGTGGTGACGAGTGAACGGACTTGCTTGTCCTTCTCAAGGAAGGCGTTCCCGGCGGGGCTGTCGACGTAGCCGATCCGGGGGTCGGCAGGGCCGAATTCCAGCAGGCTGAAGGAGCCACGCAGCCCGGGGTGACTGTCCTTGTCTGCCGGGTAGACCTGGACAGTGATGTTCGGCTGTGAAGCCGATTCCGCCAGGCCCTTCAGCTGATCGCGCATCACATCAGGGCCACCGATGGGGCGACGGAGTACCGACTCGTCAATGACGGCCCACAGCTCCAGCGGCTCCCTGTCCAGCGACAACCGAGATCGCCGCTTGTTGCGGACCTCCACCAGGCGATCAATCTCATCAGCCGAGCGCGGGACCGCTGACAGCACGGCCCGCGCGTAATCGGCAGTCTGAAGGAGCCCCGGCACGAAACCGATCTCCCAGGTCTGCACAGAGCGAGCGTCGTACTCCAGCCCGACGTACACCCCCAGGCCAGTGGGCATGACCTCTTCGAACTCGGCCTGTTCCCACCACCCGAGTTCGCCAGCAGTCCTGTGGAGCGTCAAGACGGTCTCGCGCTCGGCCTCTTCTGTTACCCCGTAGAGGTCCAGAAGGCTGCGGATCTCGATCGCCTTCGCGAGGCCCTGGCCCTTCTCCAGGCGGCTGATCTTGGACGTGGAGCACTCCAGATGCTCAGCAGCCCTGGCCTGGTCGAAGCCCACGCGTTCACGCAGGCCTCGCAGCTCACTGCCCAGCCGCCGCCTGCGCACAGTTGGCCCGCTCGGTTCGCTCACCCGTCCCCCTCCCCGCCTACGGCGTCGTCGTGGGTTTGCTTGCTGCAAGTCTGCCTTATCGGCGGATTGGCCGTTAGGCATGCCCGGTCACCATCCCTTCAACGTCCCTCGTAACGGGCGGGTTTGAGCTGTGGGCTTGTCTCATGGGATTGCATGGAGGATTCTAAACGGGATTGCGCTACGGGATGTAGTGGTGTGATCGCATGGAGTTGATCGTCTAGTGAGGGTGGGCGGCATGTCCGGGAAGCGATTAGCGGCGACGGACGTACGCAACGGGGTACTTGATCCACTAGCCCTGACGCCCGATCAACACCGACGCCTCAACTACCAGGCATGCGCTCGCTGTAGCGGCCCTGGCCCCCTGCGGTTCGGCGGCTACGCCTACGTGGCGAACGGGCCGGAGAACAAAGGCCGCCTTGGGTACCGCGTTGGTGTCTGCGGCGACTGCCCCGCGAACACGGGGGGCGTGCAGTGAGCCCCCGCGATGACGATGAAGTCGAGTGCTGGGCGCCGGGCCGCCTCCCACCGGAAGGCTTGCGCCGAGCATGGGCCGCAGGCCAGAGCGCCGAGGTTCGCATCACGGGGGCCGACGTCCTGCGCATCAGCGCACCCCTGGCCGCCGCAGTGCTCGACATCCTCGCCGAGCGAGGCACCCCCCTGGGGCTGACTCTGGACACCCGCACACGCGGCACGGTCGAGATCACTGTCCCCGCCGGCACCGCCGCCTCCTGGCCGCCCCTGCCCGGCACCCGATGCGTCTCCGACGCCGTACTCCGGTGCCCCGCCCCCGAAGTCACCACCGACCACGGCCCCGGCTCAGGCGGCCACGCCTGGACCGTGCCGCCCACCCGCACCCCGTACATCACCGTCACCGACGCGGACGTCCTGGCCGAGGCCGTCACCGTCGCTCACGCCCACCGGTGCCGCAGCGGCGCCGCGTCCCCGTCGAGCGGCCCGGGAGGGCACGCATGACCACACACACCGCACCCGGACCCCGCACGGAGGCGGACATCGTGCTCTACACCACGCGTTCGCTCTCCGGATACTCCGACCTCACCCCCAGCGATGCACGCGCCTACCTCCGCGCCACCATGACCGATTGGGCCGTACCCGAGACCGTCAGCCACGAGCTCCAGCTCATCGTCAGCGAGCTCACCACCAACGCCTTGGCCTACACCCGCAGCCCGTGGATCACTCTCACCATCACCCTCGCCGACGACGAGGCCTGCGTGAGCGTCAGCGACCGCGGACCACACCGCGACCTCGAAGCGCACCAGGCCGAGCCGGACGCCGAGCACGGCCGGGGCCTGCTCCTCGTCGAGGCCCTCGCCCACCGGTGGGAGCAATGCGAGTCCGCCGACGGCGGCACCACCGTCAGCGCCGCGATCAAGGTCACCGACCACAAAGGACCCTCATGCACGAGCACCAGGCCGCGCGCGTGATGCACGCCGAGATGACACCCCACGCCGACCGCGAGTGGCCCCCGGACCTGGTCAGGGTCTCCCCGCAAGGCCGCCTGCGGGCAGCTCCCCAGCTCGCACGACTGATGATCTGGACCATGCCCGCCGGAGCCCCCGAGATGCCCGTGCGCGCCAGCGTGAACGTAAAGGGAACCCTCACCGAGTGGGGGCTGAGCCTCGCCGACGCCGACGAGCTCGGCGCCGAGGCGGGACGACTCAGCCAGGCCGCCGCCAGACAGCCCGGCGCCCGCCAAGCCGTGATCCTCGCCATGGACGGCGCCCGCGTCACCCTGGGGGTCGCCACCCTCACCCGCCAGGCGCTCGACCAGCACGGCGACCCCCAAGACCCCGGCCTGGTCCAAGCCGTCAAGGGCATGCCCACCAGCTCAGGCGTACTCGAACTGCCCGCGGGACAAGTGCACTTCACCATCGTCGAGTCCGTCCCGTCAGCCCAGCCCTAGACCCCACCCCCTAGACCCCGCACCCCTGCACCCCCGTTGCGGGGCAGCGGGTGCAGTGCCCCCAAGACAGCCGCCTCGGGGGCACTGCTGTGTGTGCCATATGTCCCCAGCTCATGTACTGCCCGCCCACTGCGTAGTTCATCGGCTCGGGGGTCGCGCGTAGGGGTGATCGACAGGTGCTGGCCGTGTCTCCGAGGGCCGATCGTGCAGTTGAACGCGGTATGCGAAAGATCTTCACGACGGCCGCTGTTGCCGCCAGCGTCCTGCTAACTCCGCAGGCCTCTGCTGCTCCTACGGCGGCGCCCGCTGCGCACACGGTGAGCGCTCCGACCGCTGCCCCCGACGCGAGGCGCTGCGCGACGTACAAGGTCACAGGCAAGAAGGTGGCGGTGCGTCGCCCGGCGCACAATGCGAATTCAGCGACGTCGACGAGTCCCGTGGATCACTACGTCCACAGAGGTGACAAGGTGCGCAGCTGTCTGACCACGTTCAACCGCGGTGGCGCGCCCGTCTACTACAAGTGCGGGAAGCGGGGGACGGATTACAGGCTGGTCCGGGGTGGCCAGATTCCCACCACGTGCCTCAAGCGAGCCTAATTAGCGACAAAGGGGGCTTTCCTTACCTTCAAGAAGGTGAGGAAAGCCCCCTTTGGTGTCTTCAATTCCCTTCCGCGGGCCGGGCTCCAGTGGGCCCGAAGACACTGCTCGGCCGAGCATGAAAGTCGAGGCGGAGGACTTCCGTCCGGTGAACGAGCCGTCAGCGGAGTGGTTACGCGTGGCGCTGTCGTCGGCTCGCAGGCGCATGCGGGCAGCGTGATGCACTCGCTCTTGGGGGTGGTCTTGGCAGACGGCCCGTGTCGGCGGGATCGGATGGGCGCGTTATGGCGATCATGCGACCTGTGATCAATGCGGCTTTGGCTGCGACTGCTGCCCTCTTGCTGATGGCTCCCGCGTCGTCAGCCTCGGTCCCGATGAGTGCGGACGACACCAACGAGCAGGTGACCCTCTCCGTCAAGGGACGAGGGCTGCACGTCGACACCATCTCTGTGACGAGCGAGAAGCCGCGCCGTGGCGAGCGGTTCCGCGTGTACCGGCACACGGGGAGCTCGGCCACTGAGTCCAACGTCACCCGCTGGAAGAAGCCTCGGACGGTCACTGCCGGAATGACGCGGTTCACCATGGCCTCGTGGAAGATCAACCGGAATTTCCCGCATGGGACGTGGCTGTGCGCCGTCGCCCGCAAGGCGAGCGGGAATCCGTGCATCAAGGTGCACCGCTGAGAAGCTGTCGCGACACCTGTAGACCACTCTACAGATTGCTGTAGAGTGGCCTACAGGGGTGACGGGCACCCGAGAATGGAGTCGACCCATGGCGGAACGGCACGAGGTCCTCGCGTGGCTGGGAGATGCCGCAGGTGAGATGACCTCAGAGCAGATCGAAGAATTCGCTGCGCTGTCTGACGAGATCGCCGAGCGGTACCCGGACCCCGACGACCGAGACGAGATGCAGGCGGCCCTCACCGTCGCGCACCGACTCCTCGTGGAGAACCCGGCGGCGGTCGTCTCTGAGCTGTCCGAGCAGCGAGCGCAGGCGCGCCAGGCCGAGATCGACGCCCTGGCCGGGCTGCGACAGGCCGCCCTACAGCTCATCCCTGCTGGTGACCGTACAGAATCCGGCTTCTCTCGCGAGGCCCACGTGGACCGCATGGCGGTGCGGGCCTGGCTGGGCAAGTAGCAGGCATGAGGGGCGCGCCGAGCATCGGGCGCTCCCCTCAACGGGTTCTCGCACAGCTTCTGAGCGACCTACAACCGCCCGACCTACCGCCCGAGCTGCTCCCTGCAGAGGGAAACCAAACCGGGGTCGGCTACGCCGGCCGCCATCCGGCAAGCGACTCGACCGTCGACCGTCGGCCGTGGCCGCGCGGGGCGCGGGACCACCGGGACGGGGCGCCGTTCCGGACGCTGTACTGCGGGCCGGGGAGGCGCCGGCACCCGGTGGACGGGGCGAGGCGGAGAGGCGGGCGCCTGACGCTCGCGGTCGACGACCGTGAGCTCCGCGCGGCGGATCGGCGCCTTCCTCCTGGCCTTCCTGTCCTTCCTCACCTCGGGCTTACCGGTGCTGCTTTGCACCAGAGCGTCATGGGGTGAGGGCTGCACGGCCGGAGTGCGGGAGGTGATGGGATAGAGGGCCTCGCTGCCCGCAGGCGCGAGCGACTGGCGGGGCGGTAGCCGATCCGGATCGACGGGCGTCACGGAGGTGCACCCGGTCGCGCTCAGCAGGGCGAGGGCTACGAGGATCATGACGGCGCGGCGCACGTGGCCACCCTCTCCCAGATCAGTGCCTGGAGGCGGGTGCGCCACGGCCGGTCACCAGACCGAGTGATCACACGCCGACCGCGATGACGCCGGGCCGCTGGGCGGGCTCGGCGCGCGTACCGACTGCGCCCTCAGCAGCGGTGCACCGATCTCGCTGCTCGCACATATGTTCGGTTAGTGTGGGGGTGGAGGTGAGGGCCGTGGACGAGCGGAGCAACGCGACCGGGACAGCGAGCGTGATGCATGTCCGGTGCCCGGCGGGCCTCCCAGAGCACGACTACCGGCAGGTGCTGGAGTTGCTGCGGGACGTCTCACAGACGGTTCAAGCGGTCCCGCCCGGCGCCGCCCTTGTGGAGCTGCGCGGCGCATTCCGGTACCTGGGGGCGGATGCCCGCCGGATCGCTGAAGTCGTACGCCTGCGAGGGCTCGCTCTGCTCGGTGTGGATCTCCGGATCGGGGTCGGTCAGTCATGGGCAGTGGCGGCGACGGCCTCGGGGCAGCTGGACCGAGGCGGGGTCCTGGTTGTAGAGGCGAACGAGAGTCGGCAGTTTCTGGCGCCATTGCCCGTTGGAGCGCTGTACGGGGTGGGACCACAGCAGGCGAAGGCGCTCACGAGCTATGGCCTGCACACGGTGGGCGCGCTCGCCGCCGTGCCGGCCGCCACGATTCAGCGGATCCTAGGCGGCCGAGCCGGACGCCTCGCAGCCGACCGGGCACGAGGCATCGACCCGCGCCCGATCACCCCCAAGGCCCTGCCCGCCTCTGCAACAGTGCGCCGACACTTCGGGCGGCACGAGCTCGACGGCGCCACGGTACGCGCCACCCTCCTTGACCTCGTCGTCGAGCTCGGCGCGACGCTGCGCCAGCGTGAACAGGCGGCACGCGCCCTCACCCTGCAGCTGCGATTCGCAGGAGGGGCGAGCTGGGAACGCTCACGCCGCCTAACGGAAGCCTCCGGCCACACCGAGGACCTGCGCGTGATGGCCTACCGCCTCATGGACGCCGCCGGGCTCGAACGCGCACGGCTCGTCGGCATGACCCTCAAAGGCGAAGACCTCATCGACGCGGAGAGGGCTGCGACCCAGATCTCCATGGATCGGGTGAGGGAATCGCGACTGCTCGCCGAGGGCGCCATCGACCGCGCCAATGCGCGATTCGGCTCGGGCACGGTGCGCCCCGCGGCGACCCTCGGCAAGGCCTCGTAGGAGGACGCGATGCGCCCCGAGCACCAATTGCCCCACGCCCCGTACATCGTGGCTGTCGTCCGCGAGCTCACCGCCCGTGCTATCGCCCCCGGACGGCTGTGGACGTACGGGGCGGCCTCCCCAGGCCAGCACGCGACCAGACCGGCCGTACAGCGGCTGTGCGCCCTTCTGGAGTGGGACCGCAGTCGCTGTACCGGGGCGGGGCTGTCGTGGCACTGGAGCGATGACGTCGGATGGCGCTCCGCCCGTACAGGCCGTGGAGGCCGCCGCCTCGTCGATACCACCCGTGCGCTGGGCCTCCCGCTCTATGCCGACCCGGCAGCGCTCGCCGACGTGGCCCAGGCGCTAGTAGACGGCCAACACACCGTGCCGGACGACCGGGCGGGGGAGTGGCGAGGCGCAGCACAAGTGCGGGAAGCGGTGGCGGAGTTCAGGCGCATGCCGCCATCGAGTAGCTGACCGGCGGGCAACAGGTCAGGCCCCCGCGCGCCAAGGGGAGCAGCATGCCAGGGCGCAGCGTAAGAGAAGCCACGAAATCCCCCTCTCGACCAAGGTCGAGAGGGGGATTTCTGGTTCCCGGACTCAATAGCGCTGCGCAGTAGGGCGCAGCCACGGAAAGACTCAAGCCTTTTCTTCCGGGGCGTGGCCCAGGGTGCCACACGGCACGCCGCGCACCGCCCTACGGGCCCTGGCGGGCCCTCCGGGCGAATTGCCGGGCGCCTTCGGCGCGTTCACCGGCAATTCGGTCCCGCTTCGCGGGACCGCCCTTTTGCCTGCGCCTTCGGCGCGCACCGGCAAAAGGGTTTTTGGCCCTGCGCCTTCGGCGCGCACCGGGCCAAAAAGCACGCGCCGCGCCGTGCGGCCTCCTGGGCAACGCCCCGGAAGCACACACGAAAGGCGCTTTCCGTGAACACAATTTCCTGCCCGCAGTGCGGCGGCATCATGCCCTACCGCATTCGGCCCGACGGTCTATTCGCTTGCATCGCATGCGGCGACCTCCTCGACCGCCGCGATATCGACCTGGACGGATTCCGCGTCTGGGTAGTCGACGAGACCGGAACTCTCGGTTACGTCTCCGACCCGATCGAGTCCCGCGAAAGGCTCGATGAGTACCTCGACGACTACCTGACTCAGCCGCTCAATTCGCCTTTCGAGGCGGGCACGCTGAACGCCATTGAATGGGCCCTCGCCGACATCCTCGACGCCATGAATGCCGGTCTCCGAATCTCTGAAGTGGAGAACGTCAAGTGACCAACGAACTCCGCTTCCAGCTCGGCGACGCAGACCAAGAATGCCGATACCCCGTCCTCGTCGGCGGACAGAAAGTCGGCCTGATCTTCCGGTGGCACGGCGCATGGTTCGCCGTCCCCGCAGGACAGACCAAGGAAATCCGAGTCGCCGCCGGGCGCGTCGGCAGCGAGGCCGCAGCGCGCCACCTCGTCGACGAATTCGCCGCCGGGCGCATCACCCCGGACCAAGAAGGCTCGGGCGAAACAGCCGCGCCGCGCGGGCTGTTCGGCCCTGTGCCGCTCCTGCATCGGCGTATGCCCGCCACCGCCCGAAATACAGAGGGCGCCCGAACGGCTATGGCCGGACTGGCGGAATACCTCTGGACGCCGATGGGTGGATACCCCGGGTCCGATAACCCGTGGTTCATGGCTTGCGATTTGTGCGGGTGGCAAGGACCCCGCTACTGGAGTCATCTGCGCGGAAGGAACAACAATCCGCCGTCGCCTTTCAGGCACACCGGATGCATTGAGCCCGCCGAAGTGCGCGCCCGAATTGCCGCCTACCAGAAGTAGCCCGGCATAAGCGAACGGGGCTCCCTCACGAAGTACCCGCGAGGGAGCCCCGCCCGGAACGCACGACGAAAGGCACCTTCAGTGAGCATCTACGACGACGGCCCCGCCGAGACTAACCGGACGCGCGCTAGCTGGGCTGTATCAGCCCTTGAGGCATTCGGAGGGGAAACCGGACAGGACTACACCGACGGCACTCTTAACGTCGACGAAGAGGACTTGATGGAGATTTGCGGGGACCTCCTCGCGAATCTCTTTCACCTCTGCCGAATCAACGGCGTTGACCCGGAAGAGATCACACGTCGCGGGCACCTCCACTTCGAGGAAGAAGTAGCAGAGGAAGAAATCGAGTAACAACTAGGCAAAGAAGTAAAGGGCGGCGAGTCTCTCGCCGCCCTTTACTCTGCCCAAAATGCGCGGGCAATCGACAGCCCTTCGGGCTGGTCCGCCCCTAAGTGCCCTTCGGGCACGGCGGACGTGCCCCCGCTTCGCGGGCGCATTAAGGAACCCCGCCCCTCTAAGTGGCCTTCGGCCACGGGGCGGACAAGACCCTGCCCTACGGGCAGCCGCTAGCGCGGTGGGCCCCTCTAAAAGGCGCTTCGCGCCTTGGGGCCCGCCCCTGCGGGGCAAATGGAAACGGCCTTTGGCCTACAAAAGAGACCCCTTTAGGAACCTCCAACATTGAGACCCTCGAACCCCTCGATAAAACGGCGACCACCCCTCTTGATAAAGAATATTCCTTAGGTTACGGTCGGGGTATAAAAGAATAGCAAGTGGGGATGGAATTGCCTTATCGGTAATTAGTTCGAACCTAAACGGAACCGACGGCCTACTCATCCTCCTTGCTGCCAGACTCGCCGCGAAGCGGCGACACTTGGCCGCGAAGCGGAAAAGTGCCTGTCTCTT
>NZ_JBHTSF010000249.1:0-9270 GCF_042795295.1 Streptomyces sp. NPDC056486 | reverse complement strand
CGCCCGCGGGGCGCCACCGCCATGTTCCGACCGGGCTGTTGTGAGCCCTGGTTGAGGGTGGATGGGCTGTTCGTCGCAGCCGCCACAAGGGGAGTTCCGCGCGCGCTTTTCGCCCGGATTGGGACCCCCCACTTCCAGTCAGAGTTAGGTTAGGCTAACCTGCACGCCGTGAGATCAGGTGAACGCGCAGGTAGCGCAACACGTCCGCGCGGTCACGAGTTGTCCGCCGAGCACATGACCGTGTCGTACGACGGCGTCGACGTCGTCCACGACGCCGCCATCCAGCTCAGGCCCGGCGAAGTGACCGCTCTCGTCGGACCCAACGGGAGCGGCAAGTCGACGCTGTTGCGTACCGTCGCCCGCCTGCAGGGCGCCCGGCGCGGCACCCTGACCCTCGATTCCGGCACGGCCGAGGCCGCCGACGGCTTCGACCTCACCGCCCGCCAGTTCGCCCGGCGCGTCGCACTGTTGACCCAAGGACGCCCCACGCCGGGTGGTCTGACCGTCCGTGACGTCGTGGAGTTCGGCCGCTACCCCTACCGGGGCCGCTGGGGCCAGGCGGATGCCGGTGGCGTCGCCGTGGTGGACAGCGTGCTCGCCATGACCGGCGTCGACGGTCTGGCCGACCGGGCCGTCGACCAGCTCTCCGGCGGGCAGCTCCAGCGGGTGTGGCTCGCGAGCTGCCTGGCCCAGGAGACCGGCGTGCTCCTCCTCGACGAGCCGACCACCTACCTCGACCTGCGCTACCAGATCGAACTCCTCGACCTCATGCGTGACCTCGCGGACGACGGCGGCATCGCCGTCGGCGTCGTCCTGCACGACCTCGACCAGGCGGCAGCCGTCGCCGACCGGATCGCCCTGCTCGACGCCGGGCGCATCGTCGCCGACGGCGCCCCCGAGGACGTACTGCGGCCGGAGCGCCTCTCCGAGACGTACGGCATCCGCATCGAGGTCGACACCGACCCCCTCACCGGCCGGCTGCGCACCCGCGCGATAGGCCGCCACCACAGCAGAAGTGAAAGGCTCCACACCTCCTCATGAGACGCCCTCTCCTCGCGGCGGCTGCCGCCACCGCCGTGGCCCTCGTCCTGTCCGGCTGCGGCACCTCCGAGCCCGCCGAGACCAGCTCGGACAAGAAGTCCGAACCGATCACTCTCACCGACGCCAACGGCGCGACGGTGAAGCTCGACGGCCCGGCCAAGAAGGTCGTCGGCACCGAGTGGAACGTCGTCGAGTCCCTGGTCACGCTCGGCGTGGACCCCGTCGGTGTCGCCGACGTCAAGGGCTACAAGGCATGGGACTCCGCAGTCCCGCTCAAGAACGACCCCAAGGACATCGGCACCCGCGGTGAGCCGAGCATGGACACCCTCGCCGGTCTCACCCCGGACCTCATCGTCACCACCACCGACATGTCGGCCTCCGCGGTGAAGCAGATGAAGAAGGTCGGAACGGTCCTCCAGGTCAAGGCCGCGAACGGCTCCGACCAGGTCGGTCAGATGATGGACACGCTCGACGTCATCGCCAAGGCCACCGGCACGACGGACGAGGCCAAGAAGGCCAAGGAGTCGTACGAGGCCAAGGTCGCCGAGGGCAAGAAAGCCCTGAAGGAAGCCGAGCTCGACGGCTCGAAGATCGCCTTCGCCGACGGCTACGCCGCCTCCAACCAGGTCTCCGTGCGCGGCTACACGAGCAACTCCCTGCTCGGCGCCGTGAACGAGGACCTCGGTCTCAAGAACGCCTGGAAGATCAAGGGTGACAAGGACTACGGGCTCGCCACCACCGACGTCGAGGGCCTCACGAAGCTCGGCGACGACGTGAAGTTCGTCTACATCGGCAACAAGGGCGACGGAAGCTCCGACGTGTTCACCGACGAACTCGCCGACAACGCCGTCTGGAAGTCGCTGCCGTTCGTCAAGGACGACGAGGTCCACCGCCTGCCCGACGGCGTCTGGATGTTCGGCGGCCCCGGGGCGATGGAGGCGTACATCGACGCCCTCGTCGACACCCTGAAGAAGTAGGAGACCGTGGCCGTCACCGCAACGCCCTCCACCACGCCCGAGCGCGCGGTCGCGTCCCCGAGGGGCGCGCTCGCGGTGACGGCCGGTCTTGTTCTTCTGGTCGCCGTTCTCGCCGTCGTCGACATCACGCAAGGCACCGCATCCGTCGGCGCCGGCCAGGTGTGGAAGGCCCTCACCGGCCAGGCCGAACAGGGCGACTCCTCCGTCGTCATCGCCTCACGCATGCCGCGCATGGTCGCCGGGATACTCGTCGGCGTCGCGCTCGGCGCGGCGGGCGCCGCCCTGCAGGCGGTCAGCCGCAATGTGCTCGCCTCTCCCGACACCCTGGCCGTCAACGCCGGTTCGTACCTCGCCCTGGCCGCACTGGTCGCCAGCGGTGCGACCGCGCCGCTGCTCGCCTCCTCGGGCGTGGCGTTCGTCGGCGGCCTCGCGGCGGCCGCCGTCGTCCTCGCACTCGCGGGACGGAGCGCCGGAACGGTGCGCCTCGTCCTGGCGGGCAGTGCGCTCGCCCTCGGACTCAACGCCGTCACCGAGGCGTTGCTGCTGCTGTACCCCGAACGGACCGAGGGCCTCTACCAGTGGGGCCAGGGGAGCATCAGCCAGAACGGGTTCGACGGCGTGGCGCAGATGGCGCCCGTCATCGTGGCCGCACTCGTGGGGCTCCTGCTGATCTCCCGCCGCATCGACGCCCTGGCGCTCGGCGACGACGCCGCGCACGGACTCGGCATCCCGGTGCGCGGTACGCGCGTCACTGCCGTCGTCCTCGCCTCGCTGCTCGCGGCCGCAACGGTGACCCTGGCGGGGCCGATCGCCTTCGTGGGGCTGTGCGCACCGGCCCTGGTGCGGCCACTCGCCGGTCGTTTCCGTGCCCTCGTACGCCATCGGACCCGCATCCCCGTCGCGGGTCTCGTGGGCGCGGCCCTCGTCCTTGGTTCCGACGTACTGCTGCGTGCCGTGACGTCCTCCCAGACCGCGGTCACCGTGCCCACCGGCGTCATCACGAGCGTCGTCGGCGCCGTGTTCCTGGTCGTCATGGCGATGCGCACCCGCGACAGCGGCAACGCCGCCGCGCCGGACCGGCTGCGTATCCCGAGCCGGACGGCCTACGTCATCACCGTGGTGCTGCTCGTGGGCGCGCTGGTCGGCGTCACGATCGCCGCGGTGCTCGTCGGCGACAGCACGTTCCTGCTCGGCGACGTGGTCAACTGGCTGCGGGGCCAGTCGGGTCAGGCCATCACCTTTGTCCTCGACACCCGCGTGCCACGCGTGCTCGCCGCGCTCCTCGCGGGCGCCGCGCTCGCCCTGTCCGGCACGCTCGTGCAGTCCGTGACCCGCAATCCGCTCGCGGAACCCGGTGTCCTCGGCGTCTCCGGCGGAGCGGCACTCGGCGCCATCATCCTCGTCACCTCGGCACCGGGCTCCGGACCGTGGAGCATCACGGGCGCGGCCTTCGCAGGCGCCGCGGTCAGCTCCGTGGTCGTCTTCGGGCTCGCGGCGAAGGGCGGCTTCCAGAACAGCAGGCTCGTCCTCGTCGGCATCGGTGTGTCATCGGGAACCATGGCGCTCATCAGCCTGCTCATCGTGCTCACCGACCGGTTCAGCGCGACCAAGGCGCTGATCTGGCTCTCGGGCTCCACCTACGGACGGAGCGGCACCGACATCCTGCCGGTCGCGGCCGTCCTCGTGGCCGGGACGGTCGTGGCCATCGCCCGCCGCAAGGAACTCGACCTCGTGTCGCTCGACGAGGACACCCCCCGGCTCCTGGGCCTCGACCTGGCTCGCGGACGCCTCGGCTTCCTCATCGTGAGCGTGCTGCTCAGCGCCACCGCGGTGGCTGCGGCGGGCACGATCGGCTTCGTGGGTCTCGTGGCCCCGCACGCGGCTCGCGCACTGGTGGGGCGCCGGCACGTACGGGTCGTCCCGGTCGCGATACTCCTCGGCGCGACCCTCGTCTGCCTCGCGGACCTGCTGGGCCGGACCGTGATCGCCCCGGCCCAGATGGGCGCGGGGCTCATGACGGCCGTCGTCGGCACGCCGTACTTCGTGTACTTGCTGGTGCGCAGCCGGCGATAGCGGGCGGCGGCTGCGTGCCTCGCTATGACGCCATGGCCCCGCGCTGCCTGAGCAGTGGCAGAACGTGGTTCCTGACCGCCGGAGCGAGCTGAACATCCCGTTCGTGACCGGAGATCCATCGCAGGGCAGCCAGCTCCGCGGCGGGTTCCGGCGCCTGGCTGATGCGGGCCTCGAAGACCGACAGCTTCATGGGCGTCCGCTCAAGGGCCGCCATGGCCTCGACGTAGGCCAGGAACTGAGGCTCCAGAGGCTCGACCCCCAGTTCTTCGTCCAGTTCGCGGACCAGGGTCTCCAGCTGTGCCTCACCCTCATCAGGCTTGCCACCCGGCAGGTAGAAGACGTCGGGGGCCGCCTGCTTGCTGACGACCAGCAGACGCCCTTCCTGAACGATCGCGGCTGCCACCACGGCCAGCGGGCCCTCCCCGTCGATGTCGTGGGCGGCGCGCATTCCACTGTCGTGAGTCATGCAAGTCATCTTCCCAGGAACCTCAACAGCACCCATCACACCCGAATGCGGGCCGGAGGGAGACAAAGGTGGCCCCGCCGCGACGGGGGGACGCGGCGGGGCCAACTAAGCGAGTGCCCAGTGAGGTGAGCCTCACTCCTGCTTCGGCGAATTGTTTTCAGCGGTGATGTTGCCTGCAGCGGTGATCCGGGACACCGCACCGCCCGCCACCGGGGCGGGCGGCGGGCGGAGCGGCGGGTCATGCGGGGGTGGACGGCGTCAGCGCCGCATCGGTACCTCCGCGGGCTTCTCGGCGTCGGATCCTGCGTCCGGGAACGTCTTCATCCGCACCGCTTCCGTACCGCTGTCGTTGTGCCGCAGGGCCCAGTTCTCCAGCGTCGTACGGCAGGCGTGGTCCAGATGGCGCACCGCGGTCAGATCCAGCTCGATGGGCCGGTCCTTGGGCAGGGCCTCCAGGGTCTCCAGGATGCGCGGAAGGCGCAGGAACGTGGCGTTGCCCGTGAGGGTGACCACCATCCGGCCGCCGGTCAGTTCCCGTACGTCCAGGTTCACATGGGAGGTGTCCCAGGCGGACTTGATCACCGCGAGCACCAGGCCGAGCACCACGCCCTCGAACATGTTGGTCACCACGATGGCGATCGCGGTCGTGGCGAGGACCAGAGCCTCGCCCCGGTGTGCACGGGCGAGCGGGACGATCGCCTTGACGGGGATCAGCTTGCAGCCCGCGTGGACCAGGACACCGGCGAGGGCCGCGAGCGGGATGATGCCGAGCGCGGCCGGAAGCAGCACGGCGAAGAGAAGCAGCCACGCGCCGTGCAGGATGCGCGAGAGCGGGGTGCGGGCACCGGCCTCGACGTTGGCCGAACTGCGGACGATGACCGCCGTCATGGGCAGAGCACCCAGCACACCGCACACCGTGTTGCCGACGCCCTGGGCGACGAGTTCCTTGTCGTACTGCGTGCGTGGTCCGTCGTGCATGCGGTCCACGGCCGCCGCGCTGAACAGCGATTCGGCCGATGCGATCAGGGTGAACGCCAGGACGGTGCCGAGCACGGCCACACTGCCGAGGGACGCCAGGTCGCCGAAACCAGGCGGCTGGACGGCATCGACCAGGCCGCGCACCGTCACGTTGGCGACGTTCAGGCCAAGGCCCGCGGACACTGCGGTCGCCAGAGCGACTGCGGCCAGCGGGGCGGGCACCACGCGTACGGCCGCGGGCAGCTTCGGCCACAGCACGAGCACGGCGATGGTGCCAAGTCCCACGGCGGCAGCGGTCAGTGCGGTTGTGTCACCCAGGACATCGACCAGGAGACCGGGGAGTCCGGCTATCTTGTCGAGCCCTGAGCGTGGCTGCTCGGCCCCGGCCATGGTGTACAGCTGGCCGAGGATCAGTACGAGCCCGATGCCCGCCAGCATGCCCTGGACGACGGACACGGAGATGGCGCGGAACCAGCGGCCGCAGCGCAGCAGGCCGAGGGTGATCTGCAGGGCGCCGGTGAGCAGCACGATGGCGCCGAGCATGCCGAGCCCGAACTCCTGCACCGCCTCGAAGACGAGCACGGTAAGGCCTGCGGCGGGCCCGCTCACCTGCAGGGCACTGCCCGGCAGGAAGCCGACGACCAGGCCGCCGACGATGCCGGTGACCAGGCCCAGTTCGGCGGGCACCCCGGAGGCGACGGCCACGCCGACGCACAGCGGCAGGGCTACCAGGAAGACGACGAGCGAGGCGAGGAAGTCCTGGCGGACGACGCCGGGTTCACGCAGCGGGCGAAAGGGGGAGCGGAGCGAAGAGAGGAAGTTGGACATGAGGGTGGGGGGTCCTGTCGTGGGAGCGGTCCGGTCGCTGAGGCGCAACAGCTCTCACAGCGGACCGAACGCCGGCCGGTCGTCGAACGACGGGCGATGGCAGGTGACGGTGCCGGTGTGCACCTCGTAGTACCAGGCGTGCAGGGTGAGCGAGCCGTCGGCGACCCGCTCTCTCACGCAGGGGTACGCGTGCAGCCTCTCCACCTGCGCGAGTACGTGCGTCTGCACGGCTTCCGCCACGTCCGCGGCGGCCGGGGTGAGGGAGCGAAGGGCGGCGTCCGGGGCGACGGAGTGGTCGAGCCAGTCGCGCACGGCCGGTACGGCCGACAGGTCTTCGCCCCGCAGCAGGGCGCCCACAGCGCCGCAGTGCGAGTGTCCGCAGACGACGATGTCGCGGACTCCGAGCACGCACACCGCGTACTCGATGGTGGCCGCCTCGCTCATGGGGCGGCCGTCCCGGCCGGCGTCGTCGACGGCGGGGTACGGCGGTACGACGTTGCCCGCCGTACGGAGTTCGAAGAGTTCGCCGGGGCGTGCGCCGGTGATCAGGGTCGGGACGACGCGTGAGTCGGAGCACGTGACGAACAGGGCCTCGGGCGATTGCCCGGCCTCGAGTGCCTGGAAGGCCTCGGTGTTCTGCGGGTCCGCGACGTGTGTCGCGGCGAAGGAACGGGCGTTGTCGATGAGGGTTTTCATGGTGTGGCCTGCCTCCTGCGTCTCTGCGGCCGAGCCGGGACGCGGTGTGGTCGGGTCGATGGTGACAGTGAGGCGCTGAGGGCCCGCTGAGTGACAGCGGGCACCACATCGCCCCGGTGACAGCCTGGATGGCTGCCGTGTCTCCCACTTTGCCATCGCATTAACCTTTGATGACAGAGCAAAATTCTGCCAAAGATTGAGTAATAAACGCCCCTGAGCAGGGATTTGATCGAAGCCTCAACCGTTGGTCAACGTTCATGTGAAGATCATGTGCAGTCTGTGAGACCGTTCCGTTCGCGCCACCTTGCAATCGCGACGTATCGGACGGTTGCATCTGCTTCGACTGCGCCCTCGTCACCTCGGTGGAATTCCGGGGCCGCGCGTCCGCCTGTCCCCTAGGCCGAGACGGCAGGCCTGAGCACCTCCTGGCACCACTGGCGGAAGCCGGTGGGTGCGGACCCGGGAGTGCTCGGTGCGGCGGCGCCGTAGAAGCCCTGGGTGTTCATGGCCTCCGTCATGTCGGCCAAGCCCTGCGCCCAGGCCTCGCTCGCCCCGTAGCGCAGCATCGTCGCCTTGTAGTCCGTGCTGCTGGTCCGCTGGACGCGCACCGGGCGGTCGAGCACCTCGGAGATGACCTGTGCCATGCCCTCGGGGGACAGGTCATCGGGTCCGACCAGCGGGATGTCCTCCTGCCCTGCCCAGGAGTCGTCCAGGAGCAGCCGGGCCGCCGTGGCGGCGATGTCGTCGGTCGCGCAGGTGCGCAGAACCCGGTCATCCGCCAGCGCCAGGAAGAACGTGCCCGCGTCGCGGATCGACTCGGCCTGGCCCAGCAGGTTCTCCATCAGGAACGGCGGGCACAGCGCCCGGTAGTGCACCCCCGTGTCCGCGATCGCCTTGTCCATGGCGAGGGATGCCGATACCTGGCCCGCGTCCTTCGCCACTGCGCGGCCCAGCGTGGAGACGCTGACGACCCGCTGGATGCCCCCGTCGGCGATCACCTCGCGCAGCGGCTCGGTGAAGTCGCGGAAGTGGCCCTCGACGCTGTCGGCCCAAGGTGTCGGGGGAACCAGCCAGAACACGCGGTCGGCGCCCTCACAGGCCTCCTTCAGGACGGTGGGATCGGCGTGCGATCCCTCTACGACCTCGACATGCGCGCGCACGCGTTCCGGCAGGCGGGCCGGGTCGCGGGCGATCACCCGGATTCCCGCGGTGGTGTCCGGCCTTTCGAGGAGGTGGCCGAGGACCTGTCGGCCGATCTGGCCGGTGGGGGTGGTGACGACGATCATGGAAAACTCCCGGGGGATGCTCGGTCGGATGCCGTCGAGCCTGCTGCGTCGCGCGCCCGAACTGAAGGATCGATCCGCTCCGGCTTGTTACCCTCAGAGCAATACCGAAAGTGATCGGCTGACAGACACCAGAGGCCAGAAGGGGGGGGCGGAAAACGTGGAGTCCCGCCCGCTGCGCTACTTCCTCGCCGTCGCCGAGGAGCTCAATTTCGCCCGCGCCGCCGAGCGGCTCGGCATCTCCCCGCCGCCGCTGTCCCGCGCGATCCGTCAGCTTGAGTCGGATCTTGGCGTCACCCTCTTCGAGCGCACCACCCACAGCGTGGCGCTGACCCCGGCCGGAACAGTGCTCCTGGCGGAGGCGAGGATCGCCCTGGACGCTCTGCAGGCCGCCGGGCGGCGGGCCCAGCGCGCGGCCGCCGCTGATCCCAAGCTGGTCCTGGCCATGAAGGCCGACGGGGACGCCGGACTCCTTGAGCCGATTCTGGCGCGCTTCGCGGCGGAGCCGGCCGCCCTGCCGGTCGCCGTCCGGCTGTGCGGCTGGCGCGAACAGCCGCGGATCCTGCGCCTGGGCGAAGCGGACGTGGCCCTGGTCCACGAGCCGTTCGACCACACCGGTCTCGACTCCGAGACGCTGGTCGCCGAACCGCGCGTCGCGGCCCTCGCCGCCACCCATCCGCTCGCCGACCGGGATCACCTGTCCCTCGCCGACTTCGGCCTGCGCCCCGGCGACCTGCACCAGTACCTCGACGACATCTGCGGCGAGAGCCGCGACCTGGCTCAACTGCTCACGTTCGTCGGCCTCGGGGGCCCGACCCCGCTGCTCCCCGCCTCCGTCGCCGCCCGTTATCCGCGCCCGGGTGTCGTCTACCGACCCGTCGCGGACGCACCGCCCGTGGTCTTCGCCATCGCCTGGCCGCAGCAGTCC
>NZ_JBHTSF010000248.1:0-9342 GCF_042795295.1 Streptomyces sp. NPDC056486 | reverse complement strand
CCTCACGTGGGATGCGGGCCGCCTTCGTTGTTGCTTCTCATCGTTCTCTTATGCCGCCCTTATCCGTTCATCACGGTGCGTACTTAGCTTCACGCACATGTTCTTCACCTACCTGAGGCGCGAGCTGCGCCGCCGCAGAAAAGCGGCCCTCGTCGTGGCTTCCGGACTCGCGCTCGGTATCGCCCTTGTCATCGTCGTCAACTCCGTCTCGTCCGGCATGGAGCAGGCGCAGGGCAAGGTCCTCCAGTCGCTCTACGGGCTCGGCACCGACATGACCGTCACCAAGGCGGCCACTCCGGCCGAGGAGGGGAGCGGCCAGACCGGTCGCCCCCGGTTCAAGTTCGACGCCAAGGACTCCGGCGACGAGGGCAAGGAGCAGAGCAGCGACCGCGTCATGGTGCAGGGCTTCCAGACGCTGTCCTCGACCACCGTCGCCAAAGTCGACGGCCAGAACGGGGTCGATGACGCCGTCGGCGGGCTGAGCCTGCAGGTCATGAAGGTCAACGGGCAGTTCGAGCGCGGGCAGTTCGAGCAGGCGCCGGGCTCCACCGGCAAGGGCGAGCGGCCCGGCGGCGGTGGTGGCGATCAGCAGGAGGGGCAGGTGCGCGGCGGCGGCGCCGACTTCGACGTCGACTCCTACAGCGTCTACGGAACCGATGTCAGCAAGCTCGACCTGGGTCCGCTGACCTCCTCCAGGATCAGCAAGGGACGTACGTTCACGGGATCGGAGACCGAGGCCAAGGTGGCTGTCGCCGATGCCTCGTACGCCAAGGAGAAGAAGCTCTCCGTGGGTGACACCGTCACGATCTCCGACACCAAGATCAAGGTCGTCGGCATCGCGACGCCCGACAGCGGGGACGCGGCGGCCAACCTCTACCTTCCGCTGAAGCGCGCGCAGACCCTCGCCGACTCGAAGAACAAGATCACGACGGTGTACGTCAAGGCCGCGGACTCGCAGCAGATCGACGCCGTCAAGAGCGCCATCCAGAAGAACGTCTCCGGTACGACCGTGACCACGTCGGCCGACCTCGCCGACACCGTGTCGGGCTCGCTCTCCACCGCGTCCGACCTCGCCTCCAGCGTCGGCAAGTGGCTCTCCATAGCCGTGCTCGTCGCGGCCTTCCTGGTCGCGGGCCTCCTCACGTCGTCGGCGGTCAGCCGTCGCGTACGGGAGTTCGGCACCCTCAAGGCGCTCGGCTGGAAGAGCGGCCGTGTGACCCGGCAGGTCATCGGCGAGGCGGTGGTCAACGGCCTGGTGGGCGGAGTGCTCGGCATCGCCGTCGGCCTCGGCGGCGCGTATGTGGTGACGGCGATCAGCCCCACCCTGACGGCGGAACTCGGCTCGGCGGGCGGGCAGTCGGGCGGCGGTATGGGCGGCGGCGGCATGGGCGGCGGCCCCGGCGGTGGCGGCCCCGGCGGCGCCCTGCGCGAGTCCGCGTCGAAGGCGCTCGACATCTCGCTGACCGCACCGGTCAGCGCCACCACCATCGTGCTCGCCGTCGGCCTCGCCGTGGCCGGTGGCCTCATCGCGGGCGCCTTCGGCGGCTGGCGTGCCTCGCGGCTGCGGCCCGCGGACGCCCTGCGCCGCGTCGAGTAGGCGGCTTCAGCGACCGCCGCGCGTCGAGCAAACGGCCTCAGCACCCGCCGCTCACGCCGCCAACCCCCTTACGTATCGCAGGAGTCACACCATGTATCAGCTCAAAGGCGTCACGAAGCAGTACCGCAGGGGCAAGGAGACCGTCGACGCGCTCGCCGGAGTCGACCTGGCCATCGGCGACGGTGACCGGCTCGTCATCCAGGGCCCGACGGGCGGCGGCAAGTCCACGCTCCTTCAGATGCTCGGTGGGCTCGACCGGCCGACGTCCGGCAGCGTCGAACTCGACGGCGTCGACCTGGCCGCGCTGCCCGAGGCACGCCTCACCAAGGTCCGCGCCGAGTCGATCGGCTTCGTCTTCCAGTCCTTCAACCTCATCCCCACGCTCAGCGCCCAGGAGAACGTCGAGACGGCGCTCGTCCCCCTCGGGCTGCGCGCGGCGGACCGCCGTGAACGAGCGGCCGACGCCCTCGCGTCCGTGGGTCTCGGCGAGCGCCGCAGCCACCTGCCCGCCGAGCTCTCCGGCGGCCAGCAGCAGCGCGTCGCCATCGCCCGCGCCTTGGTCAAGCGGCCGAAGGTGCTGCTCGCCGACGAGCCGACCGGCAATCTCGACGAGTCCATGCGCGACGAGATCATGGAGCTGCTCGAAGGGCTCTGGAAGGAGCACGGCCTCACGTTCGTGATGGTCACGCACGACAGCGCGATCGCCCGGAAGGCCCCGCGCCTCGCGACGATCAAGCGGGGGCAGATCAAGGTCACGGAGCGGGCCGCCCCGTAACCGGCTGTCCGGTACCGGACAGCTGAACCGAATATCCGGAACCAAATAACCAACTCGTCACTTCTGACGCACTATTGAGCAGTTGTTCGACTCTGGGTAATACTTCCTCGTCCAGGGGCGGGAGCCCCTTTGACCTCCAGGGGGAGACTTGCGCAGAAAAGTGAAGAGAGCCTATGGGGCCACGATCGCCACAGCGGCGGCCGTGGCCCTTGCCGCGGGTATGACCAGCCCGGCGTCGGCGGCGAAGCAGTCGCCCGACGCGAAGGCGGCAGCCGCACAGGCGGCGGGCCTCAAGAGCGCCGAACAGAGCACGCACCGCGTCACCCTCATCACCGGCGACCGCGTCACCGCCGACTCCAAGGGACGCGTCACCGCCTTCGACCGGGCCAAGGGGCGGGAGCGGATACCCGTACTGACGAAGCGCGTCGGCGGTCACACGCTCGTGATCCCGGCCGACGCGCAGCGCCTGATAGCCACCGGCAAGCTCGATCAGCGCCTGTTCGACATCACCGAGTTGAGCAAGAAGGACAACCGCAGGGCCCAGAAGAAGGGCCTCAAGCTGATCGTCGGCTACAAGGGAGCGGCCGCCGGGGCCAGGTCCGATGTGCGTGCCGCCGGTGACACCACGGTCCGCAGGACCCTGAAGTCCCTGAACGCCGACGCCATCACCACCCCGAAGCAGGACGCCGGCGACCTGTGGTCCGCGCTCGTCGCGGACAAGGGCGGTGCCACCGCGTCCGGCGTCAGCCGCGTCTGGCTGGACGGCGTCCGCAAGGCGAGCCTCGACAAGAGCGTGCGGCAGATCGGCGCCGACAAGGCGTGGGCTGCCGGGTTCGACGGCAAGGGCGTCAAGGTCGCCGTCCTTGACACCGGCGTCGACGCCACGCACGACGACCTGAAGGACCAGGTCGTCGGAGCGAAGAACTTCACGTCTGCGGCGGACGCCACGGACCACTACGGCCACGGCACGCACGTCGCCTCCATCACGGCGGGCACCGGCGCGAAGTCGGGCGGCAAGTTCAAGGGTGTGGCGCCCGGCGCCAAGCTCCTGAACGGCAAGGTCCTCGACGACACCGGCTCCGGTGACGACTCCGGGATCATCGCGGGCATGGACTGGGCGGCCGAGCAGGGCGCCGACATCGTGAACCTGAGCCTCGGCGGCGGCGACACCCCTGGTGTCGACCCGCTGGAAGCCCAGGTCAACAAGCTCTCCGCGGACAAGGGCATCCTCTTCGCGATCGCGGCGGGCAACGCCGGGGCCCCTGGTTCCGTCGGCTCACCGGGCAGCGCGGACGCGGCCCTCACCGTCGGCGCGGTCGACGACAACGACAAGCTGGCCGAGTTCTCCAGCCAGGGCCCGCGCGTCGGTGACGGCGCCATCAAGCCCGACGTCACCGCACCCGGCGTGGACATCACCGCCGCCGCGGCCCCCGGCAGCGTCATCGACCAGGAGGTCGGTCAGAAGCCCGAGGGCTATCTGACGATCTCCGGTACGTCGATGGCGACCCCGCACGTGGCGGGCGCCGCCGCTCTGCTCAAGCAGCAGCACCCGGACTGGAAGTACGCCGAGCTCAAGGGCGCGCTGACCGCGTCCACCAAGGGCGGCAAGTACACGCCGTTCGAGCAGGGTTCGGGCCGTATCGCCGTCGACAAGGCCATCAAGCAGTCGGTCGTCGCCGAGCCGGTTTCCGTCGGCTTCGCGGCGCAGCAGTGGCCGCACACCGACGACAAGCCGGTCACGAAGAAGGTGACGTACAAGAACCTCGGCAAGGATGACGTCACCCTCGACCTGACGGTGTCGGGCACGAACCCCAAGGGCGCCCCGGCTCCCGCAGGCTTCTTCAAGCTCGGCGCGAAGACGGTGAAGGTCCCTGCGGGGGGCACCGCATCGGTCGACCTGACCACCGACACCAAGCTCGGCGGAACGGTCGACGGCGCGTACTCCGCGTACGTCGTGGCGACCGGCGGCGGGCAGTCCGTGCGCACGGCGGCCGCGGTCGAGCGCGAGGTCGAGTCGTACGAACTGACGCTGAAGCACATCGGGCGCGACGGACAGGCCCCGAAGTACTACGACAGCGACCTGGAGGGTGTCTCCGGGCTCGCCACCGAGAAGTCCTTCAACCCGTACGACGCCTCCGGCACGGTCAAGATCCGTGTCCCCAAGGGCGGTTACGTGCTGAACACCAGCATGTACAAGGACCCGAACGACTTCACCAAGGGTGCCGACTGGCTCGCCCAGCCGAAGCTGAGCATCACCAAGAACACGACGGTGACGCTGGACGCCCGCAAGGCGAAGCCGGTCGACATCACGGTGCCGTCGGCGGACGCCAAGTCGTTCTTCGCCTCACCCGACTACACGGTCGACACGGACTACGGCAGCTACGGCTTCGGCTGGTGGCTCGACTCGTACACCGACTTCCGGACCGCGCACCTGGGCCCGCAGGTCACCGACGGTTCGCTGCACCAGCAGTGGGACGGTCACTGGCTCAAGGGTGACGACGCCGAGTACGACACCGTGGCCGGAGGCAAGGTCAAGCAGGTCGCGACCGGCTACACCAAGCACTACAAGGCATCCGACCTTGCCACGGTGAAGGTGGACCTGGGCGCGGCGGCCAAGGACAAGAAGGGCACGATCAGCGCCCTGGGTTACCTCCCCGGCAGCTCGGGCGGCTCCTCGATCAACATTCCGCAGGCGCTGCCCGGCACCCGGACGCTGCACCTGTCCACGGCCGACAGCGTGAAGTGGAGCCTGAACTTCGAGCAGCAGGCCGGGGTCGACCCGGACGGCTGGCCGATCGTCGACGCGGCCTACACGCTGGGCGCCGCGCAGAAGTTCACGGGCGGCAAGAGCTACGAGAAGACGTTCAACACCGCCGTCTTCGGCCCCCGTATCGGCGGCGAGTACGGCGTGACCCGTGAGGGCAACGAGATCGGCGGCTATCTGCCGCTGTTCGCCGACGGCAAGACGCACGCGGGCTCCTCGCTCTTCTCGTCGGTGAAGACGACCCTCTACAAGGGCGCCACCAAGATCGGCGAGAACGAGGACCCGCTGCTCGGCGGCACCACGTTCAAGGTCCCGGCGGCCGATGCCGAGTACAAGCTGTCGACGTCCGTGAAGCGCAGCGTCAAGGTGGCGGCCGCCTCCACGCGCATCGACGCGAGCTGGACGTTCCGCTCCAAGAAGGCCGACAGCGCGAAGCTGCCGGTCTCCACGGCGCGGTTCGCCGCGGCGGTCGACCTGGGCAGCAAGGCCAAGGCCGGCGCGACGCAGTCCGTGCCGGTAACCGTGCAGGGTGCGGCCGCGGGTGCGAACCTCAAGTCCCTTGCCGCGTACGTGTCGTACGACTACGGACAGACCTGGAAGAAGGTCACCGTCAGCGGCGGCAAGATCAAGGTGAAGAACCCGGCCGCGGGCAAGGCGATCTCCTTCCACGCCAAGATCACGGACAAGAAGGGGAACAAGTCGACCCTTTCGATCTACAACGCGTACTACGGCAAGTGAGTTAGCCGTTGACGCCGGGCGCGGCGCCGAAAGGGCTGTCGATCACGTATCGCCAGTGTCCGTCGGCGCCGCGCCTCGCCACGTCCGTGGCGGTGGACCGTACGACACCCTCGATGTCCGTGAAGATCACGCTCACCGCCCTGCGCGGCCGCTGGACCACCCTCATCGTCCGCGAGCTGCTGCGGGCCGACGCCCACGCGGACGGCTCATACGCGGACGGCTCATACGCGGACGGCTCATACGCGTACAGCGAACTGGCCTCCACGTTCCCGGAGTTGTCGGACAAGGTGCTCACAGAGCGGCTGGCCGCCCACGGTCGCCTACGAACTCACCCCCACGGAAGAGAACTCGGCCCGGCCCTGCAGGCGTTGTGGGACTGGGGAGCGCGCATGCCGGCACCACCCACCGCAGAGGAAGCCGACGTCACATGACCGCCCACACCGTCGAGTACATCCGCTACCGCATCCCGTCCGAGCGCTCCGCGGAGTTCCTCTCCGCGTACACCCGCGCCGCCGTCCCCCTGTCCGCGGCACCGCAATGCGTCGACTACGAACTCTCGCGCTGCGAGGAGGACTTCGAGCACTACATCCTCCGCATCACCTGGACCTCGACCACCGACCACCTGGAGGGCTTCAGGGGCTCGGAGCTCTTCCGCGACTTCTTCGCGGAGATCCGCCCGTACGTCGAGAACATCGAGGAGATGCGCCACTACACGCCCACCGCCGTGCGCGGCACGGGCGCGTCGACACCGACCCTGTACACATGGGCGGGCGGCGAGGAGAACTTCGAGCGCCTGACGGAGATCTTCTACGCGAAGGTCCTCAAGGACGACCTCCTCGCCCCGCTCTTCGCGGACCTGCCCGCCGAGCACGCCCTGCACGTCGCCCAGTGGCTCGGCGAGGTCTTCGGCGGCCCCGCCACCTACTCGCAGGCGCACGGCGGCCACACCCACATGGTCGGCAAGCACCTCGGCAAGGGCATCACCGAGCCGCAGCGCCGCCGCTGGGTCAACCTGATGCAGGACGCGGCGGACGACGCGGGTCTTCCGACGGACGCCGAGTTCCGGTCCGCCTTCCTCGCCTACGTCGAGTGGGGCACCCGGCTCGCGGTCTACTTCTCGGGGCCCGAGGCGAGCCGCCCCACCGAGCAGCCGGTGCCGCTGTGGAACTGGGGCGCTGCGCCGCCCTACCAGCCGTGACGCCTCAGCGGGGCGCCGCCCCGGTGCGCGTCGCGTCCGCTCCCCAGCTGGCGAGCAGCCGCAGCGCGTCGGCCGACGCCGAATCCGGCTCCGCGTGGTACGTCATCAGTGACTGATCGTGATCCTCGGGCAGGCTCAGTGTCTCGAACGACAGAGTCAGCTCGCCCACCAAGGAGTGGCGGAAACGCTTGACGCCGTGGCCCTTCTCACGCACGTCGTGCGTGGCCCACAGGGTCCGGAACTCCTCGCTCTTCACGGAGAGCTCGCCGACGAGCGCGGAGAGCAGCGGATCGTTCGGAAAGCAGCCCGCGTCCATCCGCAGGAAGCTCACGATGTCCGACGCCTTCTGCTCCCAGTCCCGGAACAGGACGCGCGACTCGGGGCGCAGGAAACAGATCCGCGCCCAGTTCCGCTCCTCGGGCGGCAGCGCACCCCAGTCGCCGAAGAGCGCGGCGGCCATGCGGTTCCAGCCGAGGATGTCCGTGCGGCGGCCGACCACGTAGGCGGGGACGCCGTCCATCTGGTCCATGAGCTGGAGCAGGGCGGGGCGCACGTGCTGCGGGCGGGCGGCGCGCTTCTTCTTGTGCTGCTTGGGCTTGGCCAGGTGCGTCAGATGCGAGTGCTCGGCGTCCGTCAGACGCAGGGCGCGGGCGATCGCGTCCAGGACCTCGCCCGATACGTTACGGCCGTTGCCCTGCTCAAGACGGGTGTAGTACGCGACGGACACCCCGGCGAGCTGTGCGAGCTCCTCGCGGCGCAGCCCCGGCACACGCCGGTGGCGCCCGAAGTTCGGCAGCCCGACGTCCTCCGGCTGCAGCCGGGCCCTGCGGGTGCGCAGAAACTCGCTGAGCTCGGCGCGGCCGTCGAGGGAGGGCTCGGCGGCTGAGGCGGAGGCTGAGGCGGAGGCGGAAGCGGGGGCGGGGGAGCGCGGGGGTTGGTCGGCGTCGGCGTCCATACATTCCAGTATCAGGGGTCGTACGCATACGAGCCTGTCCCCACCAGTAGTAGGACCGCTGGGCATAGGCAGAGCCGTGACCTGGGTAGATGTCCTTAAGCCTGGCACGGTGGAGTACATGACCGCACAGACCAGCACCACCACCGTTACCGCTTACGCCGCCCCGTCCGCCAAGGCCCCCCTGGAGCGGACCACCATCCCGCGCCGCCCGGTGGGCGAGTCCGACGTACTGATCGACATCAAGTACGCCGGTATCTGTCACTCGGACATCCACCAGGCCCGCGACGGCTGGGGTGAGGGCATTTTCCCGATGGTCCCGGGCCACGAGATCGCCGGTGTCGTCACCGAGGTCGGCTCCGCCGTCACCAAGTTCGCCGTCGGCGACCGCGTCGGTGTCGGCTGCATGGTCGACTCCTGCCGCGAGTGCGAGAACTGCAAGGCGGGCCTCGAGCAGTACTGCGTAAAGGGCAACGTCCAGACGTACAACGCCCTCGACAAGAGCGGCGAGCCCACCTACGGCGGCTACTCCACGCACGTCGTCGTGGACGAGGCGTTCACCCTCCGCATCCCCGACGGCCTCTCCCTGGACGTCGCCGCGCCGCTCCTGTGCGCGGGCATCACCACGTTCTCCCCGCTCCACCGCTGGCAGGCGGGCCCCGGCAAGAAGGTCGCCGTCGTCGGCCTCGGCGGGCTCGGCCACATGGGCGTCAAGATCGCGCACGCGATGGGCGCCGAGGTCACCGTGCTCTCGCAGTCCCTGCGCAAGAAGGACGACGGCCTGAAGATGGGCGCCGACCACTACTACGCGACCAGCGACGAGGCCACCTTCGAGGAGCTCGCGGGCTCCTTCGACGTGATCCTCTCGACGGTCTCCGCGCCGCTGCCCCTGGACAAGTACCTGGGCCTGCTGCGTTCGGAAGGCGCCTTCGTGAACGTCGGCGCCCCCGAGGAGCCCGTCTCCCTCAACCTCTTCTCCGTGATCGGCGGCGGCAAGACCCTCGCGGGCTCCATGATCGGTGGCATCAAGGAGACCCAGGAAATGCTGGACTTCTGCGCCGAGCACGGCCTGGGCTCGGAGATCGAGCTGATCAACGCCGACCAGATCAACGAGGCGTACGAGCGTGTCCTCGCCAGCGACGTGCGCTACCGCTTCGTGATCGACGCGGCCACGATCTGATCGACACCGCCCTCTGCTGAGGCGTGTGGACCCATACGTGACCGCCGTCGCCCCGCGGGCCCCCCAAGGGCCCCCGGGGGGGCGCGGGTGGCGGCGCGGGGGCGGGGGGGCGGGACAACCCCCCGCGCGGGGGGATAT
>NZ_JBHTSF010000247.1:0-9362 GCF_042795295.1 Streptomyces sp. NPDC056486 | reverse complement strand
GTCGTTCAGCGGCCCGCTGGGGGCGCGGTGGAGGTCAGTTGACGGAACCCGGTCAGTTGACGGAACCCATCATTTCCTTGACCTTCTTGCGGTTCAGATAGATGCCGAAGCCCGCGATGACCGCGATGACCGCCTCGACGGTGACCGCACCCGACGTGTTCAGGTTGACCCCGAGCTGCGGCGAGGTCAGCAGGCCGGTGACGGAGTCGCCCGCGGTGACCGCGAGGAACCAGACACCCATCATCTGAGCGGTGTACTTCGCCGGGGCCATCTTGGTCGTGACCGAGAGGCCGACCGGGGAGAGGCAGAGCTCGCCGACGGTCTGGATGAAGTAGATCGCCACCAGCCACATCGGGCTGACCTTGCCGCCGTTGTTGGCGGTGTCGATCAGCGGGATGAGGAAGACGAGGAAGGAGATGCCGATCAGCGTGAGGCTGGAGGCGAACTTGACCGCCGTGCTCGGCTCCTTGCCCCGCTTGTTCAGCCACAGCCACGCCGAGGCGACCACGGGGGCGAGCGCCATGATGAAGATCGGGTTCAGCGACTGGTACCAGGAGGTCGGGAAGTCGAACCCGAGCAGGTGGTTCGTCGTCGAGCCCTCGCCGAAGATCGACAGGGTCGAGCCGTTCTGGTCGTAGATCATCCAGAAGACGGCGGCGACGATGAAGAACCAGATGTAGCCCGAGAGCTTGGACTGTTCGAGGTTCGTCAGCTCCTTGTCGCGCTTCATGCGGACCAGGACGGTGACCGGGATGACCAGACCGGCGATGGTGAGCGGCATCAGCGCCCAGTCGGCGAAGTTGCCGGTCACGGCGAGGAACGTGTAGAGCACGACGGCCACGATCAGCCAGATCAGGCCGGTGCGCAGGGCGGACTTGCGCTGCTCGACCGTCGCGGGCTTGGAGACCACGCTGCTCTCGCCGCTCAGGTGGCGCGAGCCGAGCATGAACTGGGCGAGGCCGAGCGCCATGCCGATCGCGGCGAGCGCGAAGCCGAAGTGCCAGTTGACGTTCTCGCCCACGGTGCCGATCGTCAGCGGGGCGAGGAAGGCGCCCATGTTGATGCCGATGTAGAACAGCGTGAAGCCACCGTCACGGCGCGGGTCCTCCGGGCCGTCGTAGAGGTGGCCGACCATCGTGGAGATGTTCGCCTTCAACAGGCCCGAGCCGAGCGCGACGAGCGCGAGCCCCGCGAAGAAGGAGGCCGAGCTCGGCAGCGCGAGCGTGATGTGGCCGAGGATGACTACGCCGGCGCCGATGGCGACCGTCTTGCGTGGTCCCCAGAAACGGTCCGCGACCCAGCCGCCGGGCATGGCGAGCAGGTAGACCATCGACATGTAGACGGAGTAGATCGCCGTCGCCGTCGTGGCGCTCATGCCCATGCCGCCAGGGGCGATCAAGTACAGCGGGAGCAGTGCCTTCATGCCGTAGAAGCTGTAGCGCTCCCACATCTCGGTCATGAAGAGTGTGGCCAGGCCGCGGGGGTGGCCGAAGAAGGTCTTCTCAGAGCCAGGGGTACCGGCGGAGTCCTTCGTCAGGCTGGACGCCATGGGTCGATCCTCGTGGGTTCGGGACGCGCGGCAAGAGCGTGTGCGCGCCCGTGTGGGGGGCGGTCGGCACCGGGGTCATACCGCCCACACCCCCACGCCCGGGGGGAGTTCGCCCTCCGTGTCGGGGAAGGCGCAGGTACGGCGACTCCGAGATCCACGCCCTGGCGCAAGCTCACGCGCAGGGCCCGACCACAGGTCATTCCTTTCGAGGCCGGCAGAAGCCGGCCCGCACATAAAAGTGACCTAAGGCCGCACAGCGGGCCAAAGGTCCTTGTGTAGTGCATCAGGCGTTGGGTCACCATACGCCATGTCAAGGGAGCATATGGAAGGACTTGAGAGATGGATCACAGGTTATGGTGGAACCGGCGCCCACATTCGAAGGTGATCCACAGGATCGCACCCCAGAGCCGCAGGCGTCGACCGCCAGCTGGCGATCACCCCACGATGGTCGTCCGGCGCGGACTACCATCACCCCATGACCCGTGTACTGCTCGCCGAGGACGACGCGTCCATCTCGGAGCCGCTGGCCCGTGCCCTGCGCAGGGAGGGGTACGAGGTCGAAGTGCGTGAGGACGGCCCGACCGCCCTCGACGCCGGGCTGCAGAGCAGCGTCGACCTTGTCGTACTCGACCTGGGGCTGCCCGGAATGGACGGCCTGGAAGTGGCCCGTCGCCTCCGTGCCGGGGGGCACACCGCGCCGATCCTCATCCTGACCGCACGCGCCGACGAGGTGGACACCGTCGTCGGCCTTGACGCGGGCGCCGACGACTACGTGACCAAGCCCTTCCGCCTCGCCGAACTGCTCGCCCGCGTCCGGGCCCTGCTCCGGCGCGGGGCCACCGAGCCGCAGCAGGCGCCTGCCACGCACGGCGTGCGCATCGACGTCGAGTCGCACCGCGCCTGGATGGGCGAGGAGGAGCTCCAGCTCACGGCCAAGGAGTTCGACCTGCTCCGGGTCCTGGTCCGCGACGCGGGGCGGGTCGTCACGCGCGACCAGCTGATGCGCGAGGTCTGGGACACGACGTGGTGGTCGTCCACCAAGACCCTGGACATGCACATCTCTTGGCTGCGCAAGAAGCTGGGCGATGACGCGGCGAACCCGCGGTACATCGCCACGGTGCGGGGCGTCGGTTTCCGCTTCGAGAAGAGCTGACCCTCGCCCCTGGGCGCTGGGCAGTGCCCCGTCAGGGGCGCGGGGCTGTGACATGTGCGGCTCCGCCGCGTGGGCGTGCTCAGCCGTAGACGGCCCGCAGAGGCCAATGGTCCGAAACCCGGCAGACGCGTCTGCCTGTCGCGGCCACTTGGCGGCTGCGGGCACGACGTGGTTGCTCGCGCAGTTCCCCGCGACCCTGACGGGGCCTCTGCCAGTGTCCGATCCGGGACACTGGGGACATGCGCCGCCGTTTGATCAACAGCACCCTCGCCGTAGTCCTCGTAGTGATCGCAGTATTCGGGGTGAGCCTCGTCATCGTGGAGACGAGGACCATCAGCACCAGCGCCCAGGACCGCGTCACCAGCGAGGCGTTCCGCCTGGCCAGCATCGTCGACAGCAGGCTCATCAGCGACGAGAAGATCGACGCCGACATCCTGCGTGACGTGGCCGCGGTCGACACCGACCGCTACGTCCTCATCGAGATCCCCGGCCGCGCCTCCGTCGAGATCGGCACCCGCCCCACCGGCGACGTCATCCACGACACGGCCAAGGGCGAGGAGGGCGAGAAGGTCACCGTCGAGGAGCCGCGTACCGCGGTCACCCGGGAGGTCGGCCGCACCCTGCTGATCATCGGCGCCGTGGCCCTGCTCGCGATCATCGCCGCCGTACTCCTCGCCGTACGCCAGGCCAACCGTCTGACCTCGCCGCTCACCGACCTCGCGGAGACCGCCGAGCGCCTCGGCTCAGGTGACCCGAGGCCCCGCCACAAGCGGTACGGGGTGACGGAGCTCGACCGCGTCGCGGACGTCCTCGACGGCAGCGCCGAGCGGATCGCCCGGATGCTGACCGCCGAGCGCCGACTCGCCGCCGATGCCTCGCACCAGCTGCGTACGCCCCTGACGGCCCTCTCCATGCGCCTGGAGGAGATCACCGTCACCGAGGACCTGGACACGGTCAAGGAGGAGGCCACGATCGCGCTGGCGCAGGTCGAGCGCCTCACCGACGTCGTGCAGCGGCTCCTCACGAACTCACGTGACCCGCGCACCGGGTCCGCCGTCTCCTTCGACCTGGACGAGGTCATCAAGCAGCAGCTCGAAGAGTGGCGCCCCGCCTACCGCAGCGCGGGCCGCGCCATCGTCAGCTCGGGCAAGCGGCATCTGCGGGCCGTGGGCACACCGGGCGCGGTCGCGCAGGTCCTCGCGGCGCTCATCGAGAACTCGCTCATGCACGGCGGCGGCACCGTGGCCCTGCGCACCCGCGTCACGGGAAACCAGACGGTCGTCGAGGTCACGGACGGCGGCCCCGGCGTCCCCGCCGATCTCGGCGCGCGGATCTTCGAGCGGACCATCAGCGGCCGCAACTCGACGGGGATCGGCCTGGCGGTCGCCCGGGACCTGGCAGAGGCCGACGGCGGCCGCCTGGAGATGCTGCAGACCAAGCCCCCGGTGTTCGGCCTGTTCCTGTCGCGTACGCCCCCGCAGAAGCGGGCCCAGGAGATCGAGGAGACGGTGCGCTGATCGGGGGGACGGTGCGCTAGCGCGAGCCGCGAGGCGCTAGCGCGTGCCGCGAGCCGCGGGGCGCTTCTCGTCGGACGCCGCGGCCTTCGTCCCGTCCTCCAGGAACGATTCCGCACGGGCGACGGCATCCCGGGCGGGCAGCGTCTTGAAGACCCAGGTGCGGTAGGACCAGAAGCGGAAGCAGGTGGCGATGCCGATGCCCACGAACTTGAAGATGTTGCGCTGGAGCGGGCTGTCCCAGTCGAAGCCGTAGATCGCCGCGTACAGGACGCCGTTCTCGATCACCAGGCCCACCGCGCTGAACATCAGGAACAGCGTGAGCTCCTTGGTGCGGGAGCTCTTGTCGCGGTCCTTGTACGTGAAGTACCGGAAGCCCACGTAATTGAAGGCGATGGCGACGACCGTGGCGATCACGTTCGCGCGCACGGCCTGCAGCTCCGTCATGTGCCACAGCAGGTTGGACACGCCGAAATTCACCAGTGTGCCCAGCGCCCCCACGGCCCCGAACTTGGCGACTTCGCGCGCGATCTGCTCCATTCGCACCCGTAGTGCGCCACGTTCCGTCATGGTGGTCGCCCCAACCCCCGTCGTCTGTTCGTGCCGGTCGTTCCGGTCCCGATCGTCTCGTCGACGACATCGGTCCTTCGGTCGCGTCAACCCAGCCATGCTAACCAGCGACTCACATCAGTCGCGCGTGGACCGCTCCACACTGTGGCGGCTCTGTGACGGGAGAGCACGTTCGGTGCGCGGAATCCGGCCGTGACCGGGCGTTCCCGGGTGGCTGATACAGGCCGATACCCTGGGGGTGTGACGTTCCCGGTAGTCGGCATGGTCGGCGGAGGTCAGCTCGCTCGTATGACACACGAGTCGGGCATCCCGCTAGGCATCAGGTTCAAGCTCCTCAGTGACACCCCTCAGGATTCCGCGGCGCAGGTCGTCAGCGATGTCGTCATCGGCGACTATCGCGACCTCGACACGCTGCGCGAGTTCGCGAGGGGCTGCGACGTGATCACTTTTGATCACGAACACGTACCCACCGAGCATCTACGGGCCCTGGAGGCGGACGGCATCCCCGTACGTCCGGGGCCCGACGCGCTGGTGCACGCCCAGGACAAGGGCGTGATGCGCGAGAAGCTCACGGAGATCGGCGTGCCGTGTCCACGCCACCGGATCGTGCGCGATCCGGCCGACGTGGTCGCCTTCGCGGCCGAAGGATCTTCGGAGGGTTCTTCGGGTGGCGACGGCTTCCCCGTGATCCTCAAGACGGTGCGTGGCGGCTATGACGGGAAGGGGGTGTGGTTCGTCCGTTCCGTCGAGGACGCCGAAGATCCCTTCCGGGCCGGTGTCCCGGTGCTCGCCGAGGAGAAGGTCGACTTCGTGCGCGAGCTCGCGGCGAACGTCGTCCGCTCGCCGCACGGCCAGGCCGTGGCCTATCCCGTCGTCGAGTCGCAGCAGGTCGACGGCGTCTGCGACACGGTGATCGCGCCCGCTCCCGGCCTCTCGGAGGACCTCGCGGGCGCGGCGCAGGAGCTGGCCCTTCGCATCGCCAAGGAGCTCGGCGTCGTCGGCCACCTGGCGGTCGAGCTCTTCGAGACGCGCGACGGCCGCATCCTGGTGAACGAGCTCGCGATGCGCCCGCACAACTCGGGCCACTGGACGCAGGACGGGGCGATCACGTCCCAGTTCGCGAACCACGTGCGCGCGGTGCTCGACCTTCCCCTCGGAGACCCGCGCCCGCGGCCGAAGTGGACGGTCATGGTCAATGTCCTGGGCGGCGACTACCCGGACATGTACCAGGCGTACCTGCACTGCATGGCGCGCGACCCGCAGCTGAAGATCCACATGTACGGCAAGGACGTGAAGCCGGGACGCAAGGTCGGCCACGTCAACACCTACGGCGATGACCTGGACGACGTGCTCGAACGCGCGCGTCACGCGGCCGGCTATCTCAGAGGAACGATCACGGATTGACCTCGCCTCCTCCCCGCGGTGTCCCGCGGGGAGGAGGAACCACGGCTCGCGCCGTGACGATTCCTGTTTCGCTGCCGACTGCCCGCCCGGAGGTGTTCCGTTGGGGTCTTACACCGGCTCCACAGGCCGACACCGCCAGCCCGGCGGCCAGAATGGTCTTGGCGGCATTGTGGTCCCGGTCGTGTCGGGTGCCGCAGCCCGCACACGTCCACTCCCGGACGTTCAAGGGCAACTTTCCGCGGATCAGGCCACACGCGGAGCAGGTCTTGCTCGACGGGAAGAAGCGGTCGACCGCAATTATTTCGCGCCCGTACCAGGCGCACTTGTACTCCAACTGCGAGCGCAATTCCGCCCACGACGCGTCGGAGATCGCACGTGCGAGGGTGCGATTACCGAGCAAATTGCGGACGGTCAGATCCTCGATCACGATCGTTTGGTTCTCACGAACGAGCCGAGTGGTCAGTTTGTGCAGAAAATCCCGACGTCGGTCGGCGATCTTTGCTTGGACGCGCGCCACTTTGACGCGGGCTTTTTCCCGGTTCTTGGAGCCTCGCTGCTTTCGGGACAGTTCCCGTTGCGCTCTGCTGAGCCGAGCGCGGTCCTTCTTCTCGAACTTGGGGTTGGTGATCTTCTCCCCGGTGGACAGCGTCACCAGGCTGGTGACGCCCGCATCGATGCCCACCATCGCACCCGTGGCGGGAGCCGTGGTGATGGCGCTCTCGACGAGGAGAGAGACGAACCACCGGCCCGACCTGTCTCGGGACACCGTGACCGTGGAGGGTTCGGCCCCTTCGGGGAGAGGGCGCGACCACACGATCGGCAGCGGACCGCGCATTTTTGCCAGGGTGAGTTCTCCGTCCCGGAATCGGAACGCGGAGCGGGTGTACTCCGCAGAGGCCCTGGATTTCTTCTTCGACTTGAAGCGTGGGTGCCGGGCCCGCCTGTCGAAGAACGCGGAGTAGGCAGTCTGCAAGTGTCGCAGCGACTGCTGAAGCGGTACCGACGAGACCTCGGTCAGAAACCCGTGTTCCTCGGTCTTCTTCCATTCCGTGAGCAACGCCGAGGTCTCCACATAGGAGACCCTGCGGTGCTCCACCGTCCACGCCCGCGAACGGGCGTCAAGTGCCAAGTTGTAGACCTTGCGTACGCAACCGAAGGTGCGCGACAGCTCGGCTGCCTGCTCCTCGGTCGGATAGAAGCGGTACTTGAACGCCCGCTTCACCGCCTTGGTCTCCATGCCTTACACGTTAGAGCTTCTGATGTGAGCTTGTCCGGCAGTCTGCGGAACTTGCCACATGGCGAAGGAAGATGAGCCGTCCCCGCGCCGCTGACGGGGCCCTACCCACTCCTTTCGGCTGGAGCCGGAGGGGTTTGCAAGGAGATTGAGATGAGCCCAGTAGTTGGCATTGTCATGGGGTCCGACTCCGACTGGCCGGTCATGGAGGCCGCGGCCAAGGCCCTCGACGAGTTCGAGATCCCCTACGAGGTCGACGTCGTATCGGCGCACCGTATGCCCCGCGAGATGGTCGCGTACGGCGAGGAAGCGGCGGACCGCGGCCTCAAGGCGATCATCGCGGGCGCGGGCGGCGCGGCGCACCTGCCCGGCATGCTGGCGTCGGTGACGCCGCTGCCGGTGATCGGCGTGCCCGTCCCGCTCAAGTACCTCGACGGCATGGACTCGCTCCTGTCCATCGTGCAGATGCCCGCGGGCGTTCCGGTGGCGACGGTCTCGGTGGGCGGCGCGCGCAACGCGGGCCTCCTGGCGGCGCGCATCCTGGCCACGCACGACCCCGAAATCCTCGGCCGTATGCGGGAGTTCCAGCAGGAGCTGAACGAGCAGGCCACGGAGAAGGGGAAGCGCCTTCGCGCCAAGGTCGAAGGCGCGGGTTCCGGTTTCGGCTTCGGCTCGGGTTCGGGTTCGGGTTCGGGCTCCCGCTCGGGTTCGGGGAAGTGAGCGGCATGACTTCACTCGATGACGTACGCGCCGACGCCCGCGCCCTTCTCGCCGACTTCCCCGTGGTCGACGGTCACAACGACCTGCCCTGGGCGCTGCGCGAGAAGGCGGGTTACGACATCGACCGCCTCGACATCGCGTCCGACCAGACGGGCAACCTCCACACGGACATCGCGCGCCTGCGGGCGGGCGGGGTCGGTGCGCAGTTCTGGTCCGTCTACGTCCGCACGGACCTGACGGGCGACGCGGCGGTGAGCGCGACGCTCGAACAGATCGACTGCGTCGACCAGTTGCTCACGCGCTACCCGACGGACCTGCGGCGCGCGCTGACGGCCGCGGACATGGAAGCGGCGCGGGCAGAGGGCCGTATCGCGTCCCTGATGGGCGCCGAGGGCGGCCACTCCATCAACAACTCCCTCGCGACACTGCGGGCGTTGCACGCGCTCGGCGTCCGCTACATGACGCTGACGCACAACGACAACATCGCGTGGGCGGACTCGGCGACGGACGATCCCGGCGTCGGCGGCCTCTCCGCGTTCGGCCACGAGGTCGTACGCGAGATGAACCGCAGCGGCATGCTCGTGGACCTCTCCCACGTGGCGGCGACGACGATGCGGGCGGCCCTGGACACCTCCGTGGCGCCGGTGATCTTCTCGCACTCCTCGTCGCTAGCGGTGTGCGACCACCCGCGCAACATCCCGGACGACGTCCTGGAGCGCCTGCCCGCGAACGGCGGCGTCGCGATGGTCACCTTCGTACCGAAGTTCGTCCTCCAGGCGGCGGTCGACTGGACTGCGGCGGCCGACGAGAACAGGCGGGCGCACGGCTTCCACCACCTGGACACGACGCCGGAGGCGATGAAGGTCCACGCGGCCTTCGAGGAGTCGACGCCGCGCCCGGTCGCCACGACCGCGACGGTCGCCGACCACCTCGACCACATGCGCGAGGTCGCGGGCGTCGACCACATCGGCATCGGCGGCGACTACGACGGCACGGCGTTCACGCCGGACGGCCTCGACGACGTATCGGGCTACCCGAACCTGATCGCGGAGCTCCTGACCCGCGGCTGGTCGAAGGCGGACCTGGCCAAGCTGACGTGGCAGAACGCGGTCCGCGTACTCGGAGCGGCCGAGGACGTGGCACGCGACGAGCAGTCCCGGCGCGGCCCGTCGAACGCGACGCTTCAGCAGCTGGACGGCTGACAGCTGAACACGGAGG
>NZ_JBHTSF010000246.1:0-9381 GCF_042795295.1 Streptomyces sp. NPDC056486 | reverse complement strand
GTATGTACCACGCTTCGCGTGGTACAACTAGTGATCCGCTTCGCGGATCCCTTGACAGCGTTTCACGCTGTCTGCTATAGGCCCCCGCTTCGCGGGGGCTCCGTGATCCGCTTCGCGGATCACTGCTTTCGGCTGACAGGTAGAGAGATCGTTCCGGTTGCCAAACCGCCAATCGGTGCAGCCCTGTGGACAGTGCCATAACCCCAGCTCAAAGCCCGTTCCGGCTCCTCCCTGGTCTACGCTCCCCTATCGCGCGATCGCCGTAACCGCCAATCCATGCATCCTTTTTCCACAGCTCGCGAATCGAACAAGAGGGGGGAGTGGCACCGCTTGGCGGTTTCGGCTCTGACCTGCGGGAAGGGTGTCCTTCTTGCTGCCTTTATTGAGAAGCATTTTCAGTAGCGTGTTCGAGTAAGGGTCCTCAGTAAAGTTTTGCCCCTTACTGATCTTGGTGGAGCCGTGGCGGTTTCGGCTCCCTCGAAGGGTTTCCCCTGGTGGTACCCGAAACCGCCAATCAGTGCCGCCTTTATCCACAACGTTCCGCACTGCCAGTGCTGCCATGCGCCCCGCAGGCGGCCTGTGTGGGCGCGCGCGGGCAATGGCCGCCACTGTCGGCCCGTCGCGCGGGAGGTGGGCGCGTGGCGCCTCCCGCACCCGTTCTGCGCTGAACGTCAGGCCGGACGGCGGGGTGAGGCCGCGCAGCCCGCGAGTTGTAGATGGTTTCACAGATGAACTTGTAAATGAGTTACGACTTACCTAGTGTGGGCATCGCACCAACCCGCAGGGGAGCACCCCAGCGGACCGGATCGAAAGGAACCCCCACATGACTGTCAACTCCGCCCAGCTTCACGCGATCATGGTCCCGGCGGCCTTGGATGAGCACCTTCGGGACACCGATGATGCCGAGATCAGGGGCATCCTCCGTGAGGGCCGGACCATGGCTGACGGGTCGGTTGCGGTGGTCGGCTCCCGTGAGGCACTGCACGTGATCGCGGACCTTTGCGGGGTGCTGGCCGGTGGTGAAGGGTGCGAGGCAGACGCATACGAGATCGAGGCGTACGCGGCCTACACGGAGTCGCTCGCGGGTCTCCTGCCCGATGTGCCCGTCGTGCCCGTGGAGCCTGCCGAGCCGGTTGTCCCGACTCCGCCGTGCACGCGTCCGGAGCCGAACACGAGCACGGTGTACGCCACGGTGGCGGACGCGATCGAGGCGGGCGCACCCAAGGGCGCGGCCAAGTTCGCGGAGGATGCCGCCAAGCACGGTCAGCCTGTCTCGGTGGCGCTCGATGGCGGGGTGTGGGAGGTGCGTACACCGGTGGCGCGCGCGTGCTGGACCGGCGGGAAGTTCAACGGCCGTCAGTCGTCTGCCAAGGGTGCGCGGGTCAAGCCGACGCTTGCACAGTGCCGTTCGGCCGTGGCTGGAAAGGGTCCCGAGCCGGTTGTACCCGTCGTGTCCAAGGACGGGACGCGGGAGGTCATCGAATCGCGCGACGGAAAGGCGCGGTACACGCTCGCCGTAGTGCCCACCGAGGATGTGCGCCCGGAGACGCGGGAGGCATACGAAACGCTGCGCGATGAACTGTGCGACGTCATCGACGCGCGCGAGGCGCGCACGCCGAAGTGGCGCGCCAAGCGCGGTCCGGCCGCAACGATGAAGCTCGAACCGTCGGCGGACGCTCCGGGGTACGCGGCTACCGGGTTCGAGGATCTCGGCGCGTGGCTGGAGTGGACGCACATTTCCATGACCGGTGTGGCCGAGGACGGCCGGTCGACGTCGACCGGTCACCCGGTGCGCGGACAGGTGTGGTCACAGGCTCCGCAAGCGGCCACGTGGTACGTGACCACCGACCGATCGGGACACACGGGCGAGTACCACGTCATGACGCGCTCGGGCAGCGACGGCGCGTACCGGTACAGCATCGGCGGATCGGCCGTCCGGCACGCGGGTGAGCCTGGCACTCAGCTTGGCTTCGACGAGATGCCCGCACGGGGCGCGGCCGAGCCGAAGCCGGTCGAGTCGTACGGCGAGTGGGACGCGGAGAAGCGTGGATTCCTGCCGCACGCCCCGGTGTCGGCACACGTGGGTGCGATCGAGGTGCTCGGCGATCGCGTGTGGTTCCCCATGGTCATCGACGGTGTCCGCATGGACGCCGACGCGTGCGGCGGCAACGAATGGAAGATCACGGTTCCCGGTTCCTCGCGGGACAAGCCGCTCGCGACGTGCTCTGTGCCGGTCGCCAAGGGCATGGTGGTGCAGTTCGCGGCGAAGATGCTGCGGCAGCTCGAAAAGCTGGCCAAGGGCGAGGAGTGGGGCAGCAACCAGAAGTTCCACGTACGGGAGGTGTACCGCTTTCAGCGGCTCGGCACGGTGGAGTGCCACGAATGCAACGCACGTCCCGACGGCGCCACGGGCAGTGAGCGGTTCTTCGAGTACGAGACTCGGCCGCTGGTTCTCTGCGCTATCCACCTGTCGCGGAAGACGCGAACCGTGCTCACGGGCGGACGGGTGTTGGAGGTGTCCGTACAGCGGCTGCACTCGATCGGTGACGCTCAAAAGGTGATGGCCACCCAGAACAGTCTGGCGGCAACGGCCATGGTCGCGATGATCACGGGTGAGATCGACTCCCCCGCGGTCGCGGAGGCGGAGCGTGCGGAGGCGTACGCGGTCGCTCAGTGCGAGAAGTGGGCGGAGGCGGCGGAACTCGCGGCCACGCACGCCGAGCAAGCGGCCGAGCGCGCCCGCCAGACGGCATGGGACGACGTTGACGGATGCTGGGCGCAGGTCGCCCTTGCGGAGCACGCACAGAAGGACGTAGCCACGTGTGTGGACCAGGTGGCGCCCGAGCGCACGGCGTACGTGGAGCGGATCAACGACGCGGTGTACCGGGCGAAGTGCGCGGTGGACGACGCGAGGAACGAGGGGAACGACCGCCAGGAAGCGGCCGACGACATTCGGTGTGGTCTGGAATCGGTGCGGGAAGCGGCGGAATCGGCCGCACAGTGCGCCGAGTCGGTTGCCGAGGTCGAGCGGTGGGCCAAGGGGTGCCCGGACGTGGACGGCGCCCCCGAGACCCTCACCGGGTGGCTTGCCGACGCGCGAGCAGAAGCGGCCAAGGCTGCTGAATGGGCGCAGCGCGCCCGGACGTTCGAGCGGACGCGGGAGACGCGCCCGGAGTGCTGGTTCACGCTCGCCGGTGGCGCTGCGGAGGAGGCACGGGAGGCACTGAAGGAAGCGCGGTCGCTCGCGCGGTGTGCGGCAAAGGAGCGCGGCCGTGCCGACCGCGTCGCCATCGAGCAGGCCCCCGATGCACCCGCATGGAACGCGCCGAGCGTCCCCGACGCACAGAGCCAGGAGGAGGCACCGGACCAGGCCACACCGACGCGCGCGGTACCGGACACCGATGCGGCGGCCGGACGTGACCCCATGGGGAACCTGCCGAAAGCGTGGAACGACGCACTGTGCGACGTAGCCCGCGGGCAGGTTCACACCCTGGACGGCGAATGGCAGCGGATCACGCGCGGGTGGCCCGGACGGCACCCGAAACAGCGCGCCCTCTCAGGCCTGTTGGCACTCGGCCTGATCATCGAGGCCGACGACGCCGAGCACGTCGAGATCCTCTCGGCCCTCGCACGTCGGGTCACCCTGTCCCGCGCGGGCGTCGCTCGGTTCGACGCGTTCGGCCCGGAGATCCCCGCGCGTGCCCGTGAAGCGGCGAACGAGGCCGAGGCTGGCCGGGCTTCGAGTGGGAGGGAAGGGGGCGCGCAGGGGTCTGTGGCGGTGCCGGCCTCTTCCGAGAATTTTGACGCGAACGCGTCAAGTGGAGCGCAAGGTGAGGGTGGGGAAGGGGGGTTGAGCATGGAACTTGACGCGGACGCGTCAAATAAGGTCATGGCTCAAGTCGGGGAGATGGGGTCGAGCGGGAAACTTGACGCGGTCGCGTCAACTGGATTGAGGGAGGCAGCGGTGGCCGTGGCGGTTATGCCGATCGGCTGGGCGAAGCCTGCCGGGCGCGGTGACTGCGCTGCGGCAAACACCTGTGGCGGGTTCGGGGTGCTGCTGTGGGACGTGCCCGGCTGTGCTCCGCGTTGCGCCGAGTGCGCCGCACGGGTCATGGGGCACTCCCCGGCGGCGCTGCGCGCGCTCACCCTGCCCGGGGACGTCGTGGAAGCGGAGGAGGAGGCAGAGGCGGCGGACATCGTCATTCGGCACACCCACGAGGACGGCACCACTGTGGAGGGCTCTTCCAAGGGGGATGGGGTGTGGGAGGCGCTCAAGCCGCTCGGGTGGACCTACCGCCGTAACCCGGGGATCTTCATCCGGGGCAGCCGCAACCGCAACGCCGACCGCTGGAAGATCGGCGTTGCCGTCAAGGCGGTGCGGGCTCTGGGCTTCACGTGCGTGGAGCAGATCGAAGAGACGCTCTCGTTCGCGCAGCGGGAGGCGGCGCGCGTGCAGAGCGCCGAGGAGCGCAGCGAGCGGTACGACGAGCGGGCGGGACGCGCGGCGCAGTCCTCGGAAGCGGCGCGCAAGGCGTCCGACCAGATCGGCGAACGGTTTTGGATGGGTCAGCCGATCCTTGTGGGGCACCACTCGGAGGGGCGTGCGCGCCGGGACCAGGAGCGCATGCACAACCAGATGCGCAAGAGCATCGCCGACGACAAGAAGGCCGGTTACTTCGCCTCGCGTGCGGAGGCGTCGGCCGCGTACGAGAAGTACCGCAAGGCGCCGGGGCGCACCCTGCGCCGGATGGAAAAGCTCGGAGCCGAACGCCGCGGCGTGCTGCGCGAGCGGGACGGCGTCGACGACCGGGGGCGTCCCGCGGACTTCTGGCGCACCGCTCCGAGCCCGGAGCGCCGCGCGGAGCTTGACCGGCGGCTGGCCGAGTACGACGAAGAACTCACCTACTGGGCCGAGGTGATCAAAGAGGCCGAGCGGCGCGGCTTCAAAGTGTGGGGGAAGCCGGATTTCGTGAAGGGCGATTTCGTGTGCTACCGCGGCACCTGGTACGAGGTCACGCGGGTTAACGCGAAGTCGGTCACGATCCCCCACATTCACGCGAGCTTTGACGGCGGCGCCGTGGGCGCGGTCGGCGGCCGGAAGGTCGTCACGAAGGCGGCGGCGGTAGCGGCTGGGCGGATGGGCGTCTACACCTATACCGCCAACTTCAACGACGGCGTATCCGGCCGTATGTCCGCCGACCAGATGACGGCGGCGCTCGCAGGTGAGCCGCTCCCCGCCGATCCGCGCGACGCCACCCCGGAGCCGGTCGCGTTGGCGACGGTGAGCGCTCCGGTGCCAGCCGGTGTGTCCGACCCCGGAACGGCCGAGGCGTGGGAGGGCGAGGGGGGCGCAGTGCCGGGCGTCGCCGTCCCTCGGGGGGCTATGCAATTCCAGGGACTTGACGCGAGCACTTCAATCGGCGACGCGACCCCCGGCGACGAGCTGCCCGGCCCCGCCTCTGAGGGTGGCCCGTGTGCGTTCGGGGACATGGTGGCTGTGTTCATGGCGTCGAAGGGTGGCAGCCCGGCCCGCCAGCGGGTGCTGTGGTGGATGCCCCGGCGGGATGCTCAGTCGGTGTGCTGCGATGCGCGTACGTCGGGCGCGCGGTTCATGTTGTGCTGGACGGCCGAGCCGGGCAAACACGGGACGGACTGGGATTTCGTCACGGATGACGGCCGGTTCGGTGAGGTGCTGCGGGATGCGCACGCGCGGCCGGTGACGGCTGAGGGGTACGCGGAGCGGCGGCCGGGCACGTGCCACCCCGAGCGGTGGTGTGGTCATGCATGGCCGTGCGGCCGAGATGTGGAGGCGTGGCAGGCGCGGCAGCCGAAGAGCCGCGCGCAGCTGCGGCGGAAGGCGCAGGCCGAAACGCGAGCGGCCAAGGCGGCACCCCCGGCCCCGGTGCGGGCGGCGGCCCCTGTGGGGGAAGGGGGGATTTCCGCAGAACTTGACGTGGACGCTTCAATTCCCTGTGCCGGTTCTGCCATCAGGCACGATGAGCGCGGGACGCAGTGCCGGGAGCTCCCCGCTTCCCCGGTGCGCAAGGCCATTGAGACGGGTGAGCGTGAGCCGATCGCCACGCCGTACGTTCCCGCCCCGCGCGTTTTCGAAGTCGCGCCGGTGGAGTCGCACGAGGCACGCCAGGTGCGTGCGCTGGTGGCGCGGCTGCGCGCGGCCGAGGACGTCGAGGTTGTCCAGGAACAGGCCGCGCGGAATTGGTTCGAGGCCGCTGTAGAGCCGGTGGCCGTCGTCGAGGACCGGGAGGAGCACCAGGACCAGGACGCGCCCGTACTTTCCTGGGAGGCGATCGCCGAAGAGCTGCGGGAGCTGCGGGCAGTGCTGACCAGCGACGACCACAAGCCGGAGGGCGAGCCGGTGCGGACCTGGGACGAGGTCAGGCGGGAACTGGCGGCGCTGCGGCGGAAGCTCTCTCCGGGGCGGCCGGTGGCCCTGCCGGTGCGGCCCGTCCGGATTCCCCGACGACTGCGGCGCGAGGCCCTGACGATCGCGGCGAGTGCGGCGCTGGTCACCGTGGTAGCGGGGCAGATGGCCGAGATGATGCCGTACAGGTGGTGAAGCTCCGGGGCCGGAGGCGTACGGCCGCCCCGGCCCCTGCCGGGCCGCGTGCAACCACCGAGGAGGAGGAACGGCGCGCGGCAGTCCGGTGGGCCGAGGAGGGGCTTGCGGGTGCCGACGAGATGCGCGGGCCCAGCGTGGATACCCCGCAGGCCCGCCGGATCGGCGAGGGTGCTGCGCGACGCGCCGTACAGAACGCGCGGTATGCGCTCGCCGCGAGCGGGCCACCGCCGAGGCTGCGGTCGACCCGTGGCGGAGGGCCGGGACCCGGCACCGGCCGGGCACCCTGGCCGCCCCTCTTCCCCGGCCTCGGGGCCGGGTGCCGGCGCCTTTCCTAGAACTTGACAGGCTCGCGTCAATCGAGAGTCACCCGTTCGGGGACGGCCCGTCAGTGGGGTGTGCCACGGTGACCACATGAACGCCACCGGCCGCGCGGAACTCACCGCGAACGATCTCCCGATCCGCGTCCCGCTGATCCAGGACGAGACCCTCGCCTCGTTCCTGCTGCGCACCTCGACCGCCAACGGCCTTGCCGTCGACGCTCTCCTCGGAGCGCTCGTTGAGAGCTGCCCCGAGCTGCCCGACGACGGCCTCATGCCGCAGCGCGAGGAGGTCCGCCTCCCCGCCGAGGGCCTCGCGCAGCTCGCCGCCTTGGTGGGCCGGTCATCCGAGCAGCTCGCCCGATCGGTGCCCGGCGTCCGCCCCGAGGAGTTGGTCGACGCACCGCGCATCGAGCGGTGGCCGCGGGACTTCGGCGCCCCTCCCCTGCCCGCCTGCCCGCTCTGCATGGAATCCGGCGTGTGGCTCGCCGCTGAGGGCCACCGATGGCGTCCCTGCGGCTGCGGTCGTCGGTGGATGGCCAGCGATGACGGCGGCTATGTCGTCGACACAGGCCCGGTGCCCGATCTGGGGCGTGCACTGGTGCGACACCGCGAGTTCGTGCATCGGGTGGGACACGTGGGTGATGCGCTCGTGGCAGATGCTCATCAGGTGATGCTCTGGTGGTGGGTCTCCGGGCAGGGCGCCGTCGAGACATGGCGCGAACGCGATGACGCCCTCGGTATGGAACGACACCGCCGCCGAGCCGCCCCGGTCGTCACCTACCCCGAAGCCGTCGCCCTCGCCGAACTGATGTGGAAGTGGGAGGAGCGCCGCCGCAAGGCCGGGGCCTCGGCCGAGAAATGGATCGAGAGCGTCGGGCAACTCGCCCCCGCCGGCACCCTCACCCGCCGGGAACAGACACCGCTCAAGTACTTCGTGGAGCAGCACCGGATCGAACCGGCGGGCAAGCCCAAAGGACGCACCACCACAGAGCGCAGATGGAACCGCCTTCCAGCCCTGCACGAACCACCCGCCGAGCACGGCCTCTTCCGTGCACCGTCCTGCCTCATGTGGGTCTACAGCCTCCCGCTCACCTCGACCACGGCCGTATGCCCCCGCTGCGACGGCCGCGCACCGTCCTGCCGGTGGGTGCCCTACGCCAAGTGCACCGGACGGCCCAAGAATAGGTAGAGCAGCCATCCGGCGGCATCTTGTCAGTGCCCTCCGCTACGCTCGCAGCGAGGGCAGACACCGCCGCCCCTACCGCCGCCCGCGCGCCCACGCCGCCGCAGGGCATCGACGGTACGAAGGTCCCACGGGACGCCGGTTGCTGACATCAAACTGACGATCCGTTCCGTAGTCCGGGCGGGTGGCGTGGGGGCCGAGGCCCGGATGGGGAAGGTCGCCATGCCTAAGCGCAATGCCGAACGGAAGGCCGCGCGAAAGCTTCAACTCGCCGAGGGCCTCGGGTATCAGGAAGCCCTGCGCCGAGTGCGTGCGCAGCCCGCCCCTGAGGCCACCGCTGAAGAGGCGCCGGCACCCGACGCGGGCGCCGTGGTGTACGTACTGCAGCCCACCGCCGTCGAGGCCGACGAGGGCATCACCGCCGAGGAACTCGGTATCCGTGCACTCCCGGCCGACGCGACGGCATCACTGCGCGCGCACGCCGAGGCGGTGTGGAGTCCGGCCCCCGACGGCGAGCCGTGCCGGTGCTCGGGGACGGGATGCCGCCACGGCGAGCCGTGCACGGAGGAGTACACGGACGGGACGGGCCTGCGCCTGATCACGTGCGACGGGACGATGATCCACAGTGACCGTCATCCGGGCAGTCTGTGGGGACTGACGGAGTGGTGGGATTCCTACTCCTGCCCGGTGTGCGGCGAGGGTTTCGGGGTGTCGGTCGAGCTGCCGGATATCCCGTGGGGCGAGCTGCGGCAGAGGGAAGGCGGCGGGACAACCACCGTGGTCTACGACGGTGTGAGGCACCCGAACTTTGGCGTCGACGAGGAGGGCGACGGCGAGGGCGAGCTAGACCCCGACGACTACCCAGTGCCTGGAGATGACTTCTACGGCGACGAGGGCCAGGAGGACGAGGAGCCGCCCGACGAGGAGGGCCAGGAGGGCGGGCCCGCCCCTCTCGATGACGGGTCGCAGGACTATGACGACCCGATCGGCGGACCGGACGAGGACGAACTTGCGCCGCCCGCACGGGTCCTGGCCGTCGACCACGACCCGCAGCCGACAGCCACCGACTGGGCAGCGGTGGAGGCCCGCCCGTGGTGAGGCGTAGTGCCCTCGACCACGACGAGGAGTGCGACCTCCTGACCTACGACGAGGGCGGACACTGCACATGCCCCGAGGAGAGGGCGCCGGGGTGGAGTGACTACAACGCTCCGGTGCATGGCGAGGAGCCGGACCCGCACGATGGTCGCCTTGCCGGTCCGGCGATGGACTGGTGAACGTCGAGGGCCCCGCCGCGTGTG
>NZ_JBHTSF010000245.1:0-9430 GCF_042795295.1 Streptomyces sp. NPDC056486 | reverse complement strand
CCTCATGGCCCGCCGCCTCACCGGCGAAGCCACCCCCAACTGGCGCGGCACCTGAACCCGGGACCAAACACACCTCCACGGACCAAACACTCAGTTAGTCATCGGGGGTTCTGCCGTGCTGCCGAGGGGGGAGTTCACGTTGCCCGGTGAGGGGCGCCGTCAGGTGGTCCAGGGTACCGGTGAGGGTCAGGAGCCGATCCAACTTCGCGGTGCGGTCGTCCAGGTGGAGTCGGACGCCGGCCGCGCTGGTCCTGCGGTGGATCATCAGCAGGATCGAGAGCCCCATGGAGTCGATGACATCGAGCCCGGCACAGTGCAGGTGCAGGTCGCCGAGGCGCGGGTGTCCGGCGAGCTTGTCGGTGACAGCGTGCAGGAGATGGTCGGCGTTGTCGTGGTCGAGATCGCCGTGGAGCTCTATACGGACGGTGTCCTCGGTGTCGACCGTGGTCAGGCGCAGGGGAGAAGGTGGCGTGGTGGTCATGCTGACTTTCCGGCGGTGGTGCGGCGATCGGGCGTGAGTGCGTCGATGCCGTGTTGGAGGGTCCGGGTGGCTCTGGGGAAGTCCTTGAGCTCGCGGGTCAGGATGCTCAGGGCCGGCGGCAGGCTGCGCGCGGGTACGCCGCGGGCGGTGAGGATCTGGGCGGTCCAGGTGATGAACCGGGTGAAGAGGTCCTCGTCGCCGAGGTAGAGGGCGGTGGCGAGGAATTCCACGATGTGCGAGAGGTCTTCCGCGGTGCGTTCACGCTGCGCTTCGCTGTACGTGCGCATGGCGGGGAACGCGTCTTCGAGGGCGGTGAAGACGGTGCGCACGAGAGTGGTCCTGCTGTGGGAGACCATCGTGTATTCCTGGTCGTCCAGGTGGGGCAGATCGTCGATGGGCTGGTGATCGGGCTGCGGGCGCGGCAGCGGTGTCCGGGCGAGGCGGTCGGCCGCTGCTCGGGCGTCAGGAGCCCAGGCGTCGGCACCGAGCAGACGGGCATACCTGCCGTCGGGTCCGAACGCGGCTCCGCCGGCGAGTACGGGTACGCCGACGGCCTGGCAGGCGGTGATCGCGGCGTGCGCGGTGGGCAGCCGGGCCGCGATCGAGCTGGAGAGCGCGACCACGTCGGTGTCGGTGCGGTGCAGGTGGGCTATGAGGTGCGGGGCGGGCACCTGCGCGCCGAGGTAATCGACGTGCCAGCCGCGGAGCTTGAAGACCTCGGCCAGCAGGCGCGCGGGCAGTGCGTGCCATTCGCCGTCCACACAGGCCACTGTGACCCTGCCCCGGTCCGGGGTGGTGCGAGCGGCCGGGTGCACGGAGAGCGCGGCCACCGCCCGCTCGTTGATGGCGGTCGCGGCGTGCTCCTGGGCCACGGTGAGGCGGTTGGCGGCCCACTCCTCACCGACCTTGCCCTGCACCGACGCGATCACGTCGAGCAGCACACTCTCCGGTGCGACGCCGTCGTCCAGAGCGTGCAGCACCACGTCGGTTGCCGCGTATTCGTCGGCCGCCGATACGGCTTCCCACAGCTCGGCGGCCAGTTGCCGGACTGTTTCGCCGGCCGTCGGCCGGTGTGGGGTACGGGTCTTCATGCGGTGTACCTGCCCCGAGTGTGGCCGTTCACCGCACTGAGATAGTGGGTGCGGGGCGCTGAGATCACCACGACGGCCATGTCGTCGTGCCGCCCCGTTCCGACCCACTGGGACGCGAGCATCTGGACACGCTCCACGATGCCCGCGGACGGCATACCCGCGCACTCCGTAAGGACACGCTGGAGCCGCTTCTCACCGAACTCGGCCCCGCCCATCGGCCCGCCCTTGGCCTCGGTGATCCCGTCGGTATAGAGGACGCAGGACTCCCCGGGCGCGAGCGTGACAGCAGCGGTGTGCGCAACGGCTTCGGGGATCGCCCCCACCAGCGTGCCGCGCGTCTCGGCCTCTTCCACCACACCACTTGTACGGACGATCAGCGGAGCCGGATGACCGGCACTGGTCAGCCGCAGGTTCACCCCGCTGCCCTCCCGTACGGCAGAAGCCAGAACCAGCGTGGCGAACCGGGTGTGATGGGAATTGACCAGAGCGGTGTTCAGCAGGCTGATCATCTGCTGGTGGTCATCCGCGAGGGGAAGCAGGGCATGCAGGGTGTTGCGGATCTTTCCGGTCAGCACGGCGGCTTCAAGACCCTTGCCGCAGACATCCCCGAGCGCCACGAACGACGCTTCGCCTTCGGCGGCGGCGGGGTGCACGTCGTAGAAATCCCCTCCGATCCGTTCGTGGTCCTCCGACGGGCGGTAGCCGCCTGCGAAATCCACCCCGGAGATCTGGTGCAGCGAGGGGGGAAGCAGTTCGCGCATCAGGACCTCGGTGATCGAGATCTGCTCCGCGTACAGGCGCGCGGCCGACATGGCGGCTCCGGCGCGCGTGGCGAACAGCCGGGCGAAGACTTCCTCACCATCGGTGAACGCCGCCGTACTGGAGCGGCGCAGCAGGACAAGAGCGCCGGCTGCGACGCCGTGACCGGGCAGTGGGGTGATCACTATCGAGCCGACAGGACCGAAGCCCTCGGGCACCATCCAGGCCGGTGCGACGGAGGGATCGATCCATCGCGACGGCACCGGCGGGAAGCCCCGCAGCGCCTCGCCGAGACCGGGCACATCGTCCGGTTCCGCCGACTCCTGCGACCGGACGGGCCCGGCGCCGCGCAGACACGTCACCACCGGCAGTCGCTGCCCGCGCGAGGGAGCGATGACCAGTGCCGCATCGGCGAGGTGCTCCGCGGCCAGCTGCGCGGTCACATCCATGCAGCGCTCCAGGTTCAAGGAGGAGAGCAGCAGGTTGGACGCCTTGGCCAGGAACTCGGTCCGCTCACGCTCCATGCGCAAGGCGTCGCGCACCAGTCGGTGGTCGGTGTCATCGACCAGCCACCACACCACGGTGCCATCGTCCTGCACGCTGGAATGCGCCTCGAAGCTGCGCTCGCTGATCGCCCCCGAGACCGGTGTGCCCGCCGCTCGGTCGGCGCGCCCATCAGGCATTCCCAGCGCGTCATGCGCTGCGGAGAGCCAGGTGGGGACCACGTCCGTGAAGACGGCTCCCGGGCAGGCCCCGGGCAGGAGCGCACCGGCCGCATCGCTGCGCAGCACGATGGTGCCTCCGACGTCAGCGACGAGCACGGGGTAGGGAGCACGGCTCAACGGTGTGCCGTGCTCTGAGGCGGCGCCGATCTGCGTTTGGGGAGAGACCAAAAATTGAGGACTCGCTGGGCGAATCCCTCACCTCATCGACTCGAAGGAACGTTGCCGTTGAGCAACCATCCCTCAAGCCATACTCGTCTGGCAACCAGCACTTGCACCCGCGAAATCGTGTCGCTGCAAAGGAGTTTGGAGGCCCCGAATCGGGACACCCCATCAGGGCGACCCGCCTGACGGGTGCCCGGACCACGGGGCTGGCTTGACGTTCTTCATGGTGAAGTGCGAAGTGGTCCGGGTGAGCCGTGTCTCACCAGGGCTGCCCCACTTGTTTATGCAACGAGTTGCATAGCAGGATCGGGGCATGGCGCTAGAGCACGCGATCCTCGTCTCGCTGCTGGAAAAGCCGGGCTCCGGATACGAGCTGGCCCGGCGGTTCGAGCGGTCCATCGGCTACTTCTGGACTGCCACCCACCAGCAGATCTACCGCGTGCTCAAACGCATGGAGAGCGACGGATGGATCGACGTCCGCGAGGTGCCGCAGCAGGCACGGCCGGACAAGAAGGAGTACTCCGTCGCCGCCATCGGGAGGTCCGTACTCTCCCAGTGGCTGCACGAGCCGATCGAGCCCGAGAGTGTGCGACACGAGCTCGCCGTGAAGATCCGCGGTGCCGCCTTCGACGACCCGGCCGCACTGGTCCGCGAGGTCGAGCGGCACCGCCAGGCGCACACCGACCGCCTCGCGCGCTATCTCGCGGGGGAGCGGCGTGACTTCACCGGACCCGATGCCGATGCGCCCGCCACGCCCGATGCCGGGCGTGAGCTGCAGCATGTCGTGCTGCGCGGCGGCATCGCGTACGAACGGATGACGCTCGCCTGGCTCGACGACGTACTCGACACCCTCCGCAGACTCGGTCCCGCGGACTGAACCGGCCCTCCCCACCGCCCCTCACCGCCGAAACCTCCCCAACCTCCCGAGCCGGAAAGGCGAACACTCATGGCCGACCCGCTGCTGTTCAACCCGCGCACCTACGACCCGAAGCAGTTCGACCCCGAGACCCGCAGGCTGCTGCGCGCCACCGTCGACTGGTTCGAGGCCCGCGGCAAGCGCCAGTTGATCGAGGACTACCGCACCCGCGCCTGGCTGGCGGACTTCCTCGACTTCTCCGCCAAGGAGGGTCTCTTCGCGACCTTCCTCACCCCGGCCTCCGCGGCCGAGGGGAAGCAGGACGCGCGCTGGGACACCGCGCGGATCGCCGCCCTCAACGAAATCTTCGGCTTCTACGGACTCGACTACTGGTACGCGTGGCAGGTCACCATCCTCGGCCTCGGCCCGGTCTGGCAGAGCGAGAACGAGGCTGCCCGTACCCGCGCGGCGGAACTCCTCTCCCAGGGTGAGGTGTTCGCCTTCGGCCTGTCCGAGAAGACCCACGGCGCCGACATCTACTCCACGGACATGCTCCTGGAGCCCGATGGCGACGGCGGCTTCCGGGCCAGCGGCTCCAAGTACTACATCGGCAACGGCAACGCGGCCGGACTCGTCTCCGTCTTCGGCCGCCGCACCGACGTCGAGGGCCCCGACGGCTACGTCTTCTTCGCCGCCGACAGCCGCCACGAGTCGTACCACCTCGTCAAGAACGTCGTCGATTCGTCGAAGTACGTCAGCGAGTTCCGCCTCGAGAACTACCCGGTCGGTCCCGACGACGTGCTGCACACCGGCCGCGCCGCCTTCGACGCCGCCCTCAACACCGTCAACGTCGGCAAGTTCAACCTCTGCACCGCCTCGATCGGCATCTGCGAGCACGCGATGTACGAGGCCGTCACCCACGCCACCGGGCGCATCCTCTACGGCCGCCCCGTCACCGCCTTCCCGCACGTGCGCCGCGAGCTGACCGACGCGTACGTCCGTCTCGTCGGCATGAAGCTGTTCAGTGACCGCGCCGTCGACTACTTCCGCTCCGCGGGCCCCGACGACCGCCGCTACCTGCTCTTCAACCCCATGACGAAGATGAAGGTGACCACGGAGGGCGAGAAGGTCATCGACCTGATGTGGGACGTCATCGCCGCCAAGGGCTTCGAGAAGGACACCTACTTCGCCCAGGCCGCCGTCGAGATCCGTGGCCTGCCGAAGCTGGAGGGCACCGTCCACGTCAACCTCGCGCTGATCCTCAAGTTCATGGGCAACCACCTGCTCAACCCCGTCGAGTACGCACCCGTGCCGACACGGCTCGACGCGGCCGACGACGCGTTCCTCTTCAAGCAGGGACCGGCCCGCGGCCTCGGCTCCGTACGCTTCCACGACTGGCGCACCGCCTACGACGCGTACGCCGATGTGCCCAACGTCGCCCGCTTCCGCGAACAGGCGGACGCCCTGTGCGAGTTCGTCACGACGGCAGCCCCCGGCGAGGAGCAGAGCCGCGACCTCGACCTCCTCCTGGCGGTCGGCCAGTTGTTCGCGCTTGTCGTGCACGGCCAGCTGATCCTGGAGCAGGCGCGCCTGACCGGCCTCGACGGGGACGTGCTCGACGAGCTGTTCGCCGTTCTCGTACGCGACTTCTCCGCGCACGCCGTCGAGCTGCACGGCAAGGACTCCGCCACCGAGGAGCAGCAGAGCTGGGCCCTCGGCGCGGTGCGGCGCCCGGTCGTCGACGACGCGCGCTCGGCACGGGTGTGGGAGCGCGTCGAGGCGCTGGCCGGGGAGTACGAGATGGCGCCGTAGCCCCCCTCGGGGCGCGAGCCGGGGCGGCGGGGCAGCGGGCGCGGGTCAGGCGGCGAAGACCTGGGTGTCGTCGGCGAACGCCTTGAACTCCAGGGCGTTGCCCGCCGGGTCGAGGAGGAACATCGTCCACTGCTCGCCCTGTTGGCCCGCAAAACGTACGTACGGCTCGATGACGAACTCGACGCCTGCCGTACGCAGCCGCTCGGCGAGCTTCTGGAACTCCGGCACGGGCAGGATCAGTCCGAAGTGCGGCACGGGGACGTCATGGCCGTCGACCGGGTTGTGCAGGCGCTGCGCGGGCTCCGGTGCCAGGTGTGTGACGAACTGGTGGCCGTGCAGATTCCAGTCCACCCAGGTGTCCGCGCTGCGTCCCTGCTCCAGGCCGAGCACCTCGCCGTAGAAGAGACGGGCCGCGGCCAGGTCGTCGACCGGCACGGCCAGGTGGAACCGCGGGACGGGGGAGTGGGGAACGGTCATGGTGCGCCTCCAGTGACGGGTGTCCGGACTCCTTACGGGTGCCCGGACCGTGCCGCGTTGCTCAGCCGGACGCGGCGCAGTCCGGGCACATTCCCCGGTACGTCACCTCGGCCGCGGAGACGGTGAAGCCGAACCGCTCCGAGGCGGGCAGCGCGGACAGCGGGTCGCCGCCGGGGTGTACGTCCTTGATGGCGCCGCAGCCCGAGCACACCAGATGGTGGTGGGGGTGATGGGCGTTGGGGTCGTACCGCTTCGCGCGGCCGGTGGACACCTCGATCACCTCGCCGAGGGAGACCAGCTCACCGAGGGTGTTGTAGACCGTGGCGCGAGATATCTCCGGCAGCCGGGCCGTGGCACGGGCGAGCACCTCGTCAGCGGTCAGGTGGACGTGTTCACCGTCGAACACCTCGGCGACCACCCGGCGCTGCGCGGTCATCCTCCAGCCACGTCCGCGGAGCCGTTGCAGAAGATCGCTCATGCCTACCAGCCTAACTGTGCATTGTCTGACGACTGAATTCGTACGGACCCGTCTGTCGTATTGACTTGGACTTCGTCCATCGTAGGATCAGTTCCGGCCGACGGCCAAGGGACAGGGCAACAGCAGGGAACAGCGCGTGACTTCAGGAGACGGGTCCGTCCGGCCCGGCATCCGGTACCCCGCTCACGGAGAAGCAGTCCGTCGAGCAGGCGGGCGTTCCAGGCCTGGAACTGAACCAGGAACCCGCTCTGTTGAAGAATCCCGCCCGCTGCCGCACCCCCGTCGCCCCCGACTGCTCTGCCGTTCGCAGTTCCTGAGCACCGTGATCCGCCCCGTCCGGAAGGATTCCCATGACTGACAACCATGACGCGATCGTCACCGACCCCGAGCCGGAAGGGACCGGCGGTTGCCCGGTCGCCCACGGTCGCGCACCGCACCCGACCCAGGGCGGTGGAAACCGCCAGTGGTGGCCGGAGCGGCTCAACCTGAAGATCCTCGCCAAGAACCCCGCCGTGGCCAACCCCCTGGGCGAGGAGTTCGACTACGCCGAGGCGTTCAAGTCCCTCGACCTGCCGGCCGTGAAACGGGACATCGCCGAGGTCCTCACCACCTCGCAGGACTGGTGGCCCGCCGACTTCGGCAACTACGGCCCGCTCATGATCCGCATGGCGTGGCACAGCGCGGGCACGTACCGCATCAGCGACGGCCGCGGCGGCGCCGGTGCCGGGCAGCAGCGCTTCGCCCCGCTCAACAGCTGGCCGGACAACGTCAGCCTCGACAAGGCCCGCCGGCTCCTTTGGCCGGTGAAGAAGAAGTACGGCCAGAACCTCTCCTGGGCCGACCTCATGGTCCTCACCGGAAACGTCGCCCTGGAGACGATGGGCTTCGAGACCTTCGGCTTCGCCGGCGGCCGCGCCGACGTCTGGGAGCCCGACGAGGACGTGTACTGGGGCCCCGAGACCACCTGGCTCGACGACGAGCGCTACACCGGCGACCGCGAGCTGGAGAACCCGCTCGGCGCGGTCCAGATGGGTCTCATCTACGTCAACCCCGAGGGCCCCAACGGCAACCCGGACCCGGTCGCCGCGGCCCGCGACATCCGCGAGACGTTCCGCCGCATGGCGATGAACGACGAGGAGACCGTCGCGCTCATCGCCGGTGGCCACACCTTCGGCAAGACCCACGGCGCGGGCCCGAGCGAGAGCGTCGGCGACGACCCCGAGGCCGCGCTCATGGAGCAGCAGGGCTTCGGCTGGAAGAACACCCACGGCACCGGCGTGGGCAAGGACGCGATCACCAGCGGTCTCGAGGTCATCTGGACCACCACCCCCGCGCAGTGGGGCCACGACTTCTTCAAGCACCTCTTCGAGTACGACTACGAGCTCACCCAGAGCCCGGCGGGTGCGAACCAGTGGGTGGCGACGAACGCCGAGGCGATCATCCCCGACGCCTTCGACGCGTCGAAGAAGCACCGCCCGCAGATGCTCACCACCGACCTGTCGCTGCGCTTCGACCCGGTCTACGAGCAGATCTCGCGGCGTTTCTACGAGAACCCGGACCAGTTCGCGGACGCGTTCGCCCGCGCCTGGTACAAGCTGACGCACCGTGACCTGGGCCCGATCGTGCGCTACCTCGGCCCGGAGGTGCCCGACGAGGTGCTGCTGTGGCAGGACCCGCTGCCGGCGGCCGAGGGCGAGCCGGTCGACGCCTCGGACATCGCATCGCTCAAGGAGCAGATCCTCGGCTCGGACCTCACCACCGAGCAGCTGGTCTCCGCTGCCTGGGCCGCGGCGTCCTCCTTCCGCGGCAGCGACAAGCGCGGTGGCGCCAACGGCGGTCGTATCCGCCTGGAGCCGCAGCGCAGCTGGGAGGTGAACAACCCGGACGCCCTCGCGCAGGTCCTTCGCACGCTCGAAGGCATCCAGTCGTCCTTCAACTCCGGTGCCAAGAAGGTCTCGCTGGCGGACCTGGTCGTCCTCGGCGGCTCCGCGGCGGTCGAGAAGGCGGCCAAGGACGCAGGTGTCCAGGTCGAGGTGCCGTTCACGCCGGGCCGTGTCGACGCCGCACAGGAGCAGACGGACGTCGAGTCGTTCGCCGCGCTCGAGCCGACCAACGACGGCTTCCGCAACTTCGTCGGCAAGGGCAACCGTCTGCCGGCCGAGTTCCTGCTGATCGACAAGGCGAACCTGCTGACCCTGAGCGCGCCCGAGCTGACGGTCCTCGTCGGCGGTCTGCGCGTCCTGGGCGCCAACCACGCCGGGTCGAAGCACGGAGTGTTCACGGACAAGCCGGGCACCCTGTCGAACGACTTCTTCGTCAATCTGCTCGACATGGGCACGACCTGGAAGTCGACGTCCGCGGCGCAGGACGAGTTCGAGGGCCGTGACGCGAGCGGCGCGGTCAAGTGGACCGGCACCCGCGCCGACCTGGTCTTCGGCTCGAACTCCGAGCTGCGTGCGCTCGCCGAGGTCTATGCGAGCGATGACGCCAAGGAGAAGTTCGTCAAGGACTTCGTCGCGGCATGGGACAAGGTCATGAACCTCGACCGGTTCGACCTGGTCTGAGTTCTCTGATCACGATGTCAGGGTC
>NZ_JBHTSF010000244.1:0-9477 GCF_042795295.1 Streptomyces sp. NPDC056486 | reverse complement strand
CCCACGGATGTGTGGGGGCCGCCCGTCCCGGCGCCGGTGCGGGGGGGGCTCACTCCGTGCGCGGAGTGGCGCGGAAGACCGGGCAGTGCGGTGCCGCCGCTGCGAAGTGCTCCGCAGACGCGGACTCCACCAGGCCGTTGCGCACGAAGGCCCCGACCCCTCGGGGGTTCTGCGCGGGGAACTCACGCAGCACGCGGGCGCGCTCCTCCACGGGCAGTTCCACCAGGTCCACCTGCCGCCGGCGGTGGCCACGGGCCAGGACCCCCCGGCCCGCGGCGCGGGCGTTCTTCACCCAGTCGGAGTTCGGGTACGCCTGGAGGATGTAGCGGGTCCCGTCGACGACCACCGGGGCGACGGGGGTGGTCCTTGGCAGGCCGCTGCTGCGGCCCGGGACGGTCAGAAGGTGCATCGGGCCGAAGGGCAGCCCGACCCGGTGGAAGAGGACGACCACCTTGTTGCGTGCCTTGTGCCGGGGGGAGATGGAGCTCTGTGCGGTCATCGACCAGTCCTTCCCTGCCGTACGGCGGAAACAGCGGGCGGCAACGGCGCCACCCGCGGGAGAGCCAATCACGCCTTGTGCACGCGCCGCACGATGGTCCTGACGATCGACCGCGGCATGGCGCGCATCAGCGGGAGCCTGATGCGGTAGCCGAGACCCGGCACCGCCGAGGGACGACCGGCCGCCACCGCATCGAGGCCCGACCGCGCGACCTGATCAGGCGTCAGCCACTTGATGTCCGGCAGCGTACCGGCCGGGACACCGGCCGCGGCATGGAACCCGGATCGCGTCAGGCCCGTGTGCAGGGTGGTGACGTGCACGCCGTGGCGTGCCACCTCCATGGACAGGCTCTCGCTCAGCGAGGACATGAACGCCTTGGAGGCCGCGTAGGTCGCGGAGCGCGGCTTGGGAAGCACCGCGACGAGGGAGGAGACGTTCACGATGCCGCCGGCGCCCCGGGCGATCATGCCGGGCAGGCACGCACGGGACAGCCGCAGCGGCACAAGGGCGTTGAGCACGGCGGTGTGCAGTTCACGCTCCGGCGGCAGCTCCGCGAAGTATCCGGAACCGCTGGATCCGGCGTTGTTCACCAGAAGGTCCACCGGGCGCACCCCCTCGGCGAGCCGCTCCTCGGCGCGAGCGACCTGACGCTCGTCGGTGAGGTCGAGCTCCATCACCTCGACGTCCACCCCGTGCTCCGCCTCCAGCTCGCTCGCGAGCTGCTTGAGCAGATCTCCACGCCGGGCGACGAGGACGAGGTCGGCCCCTTCCGCGGCAAGCCGGCGGGCGAATCCCTCACCGATGCCGCTCGACGCGCCGGTCACCATCGCCCTGCCGTACGGATATCGTCGCATGCCATTCCCCGATCTCTTCGACGTTCAAGTCGTGGGCCGACTTCAGATTAACCACGAATACACGACGAGGCAGCAGAAAAGGTTAATCAATTACTCTGGCACGACCGATTTATGAGGGCTTAATCGCGGATTCATCGCGCGGTGGTGCAATAGCTCCGCGCGATCGTCTCGACACCGATTACACCGACGTACGGTCGCGTCGCATTCCGCGACACCTTCACGAAATGGTCCGCTCCTTCCCGTCGCCGTCGAATTGGCTGGTGCCATTGTCATGACTTCCTCAGCTCAAAGACGAGAGTCCCCGCCCGTCGCCGCCCTCGACCCTGCGGCCGGCCCCGCGCCCCGGCTCGACTCCCTCACGGGCCTGCGCTGGATCGCCGCCTTCGCGGTGTTCCTCTCGCACGTCAGCACTCTGCTGCCGATCCCCCACACGGACGCCGTCTTCGCCATGGGGTCGTCCGGGGTGACCTTCTTCTTCGTGCTCTCCGGCTTCGTCCTCACCTGGACCTACCTGGCGGGGGACAAGGCGAGCCGCTTCTACGGGCGAAGGTTCGCCCGCATCTGGCCGCTGCTGGCCATCGGTGTGCTGATACCGCTGCTGCTGCAGCTCCCCGACGCCCCGGACGGCCAGTCCGGCACCCTGATCAAGATCGCCGTCTCCGGCGTCCTGCTGTACCAGGCCTGGGTGCCCGGCTGGATCCTGGGCGGAACCAGCCCGGTGACCTGGTCGCTCGCCTGCGAGGCGTTCTTCTACGCGATCTTCCCGTTTCTCGCCAAGTACACGCTGCGCCGCTCCCTGCGCTGGCTCGGCTGGGCGGCCGTCGTACTCGTCCTTGTGGGGTGGGGCATCAAGATCTGGCTGTGGCAGGCCTACCCGCCCACGCTCCGGCCGTCGTTCACCGGCATGGACGGTTTGATCTTCGGCACCTACTCTCCGATCGCCCGGGTGTGGGAGTTCCTTCTCGGCATGGTCGCGGCGGCCGCGGTCCGCAAGGGCTGGCGCTCGCCCCTCGGCGTCCGCTCGGCCTCGGCCCTGCTCGTCGCCGGGCTGTTCGTGCTGTGGCTGCTGCGCGACGAGACATGGCGTCAGTACGTCCTCTTCGACGCCCTCGGCCAGGTCACCGCACCGCTGTACATCCTGCTGGTCGTCGCCGTCGCCCAGCGCGACATCGCGGGCGGCACCTCCTGGCTGCGTACCCGGCCCATGGTCGCCCTCGGCGAATGGTCGTACGCCTTCTATCTTCTGCATTTCACCGTGCTCTTCGAGATTTCCTCTTCGGTATTCGAGCGGAAAAGCATCATGGAATTCTACATGCGACCCGTCGTGCCCGACTGGTCGAATGCCGGATGGGCCCTGCTCGCCCTGGTGATCACGACGGCGCTCTGCGCCTTGCTCCACCAGTTCTACGAGCGGCCCGCAGAGTTGTGGCTGCGTACCCGAATAGGCCGGCGATCACCACGGATTCCGCCGCCTTCATCGCAGAGCACCGCGACCGCCCCCGCGACCCGTCGCGCCGAGAGCAGTACCGCCCCGAAGGAATGAGGCCGACGAGGATGACAACGCCAGAGCCGGACGCGGACGAGGCCCTGTCAGCCTCGTCCGTCCCCCCGGGCCGGCCCCCTCTGCACGACCCCTTCGACGTGATGTTCCTCGGTTGGTCGTTCTTCCGCAGCAAGCTCCTGACGTCGGCCATGGATCTGGGTGTTTTCACGTCACTGGGCGACAACAGGCTCAGCGCCGAGGAGATCGTCGACCGTGCAGGCCTTCACCCACGCGGCGCACAGGACTTCCTGGACGCGCTTGCCGCCGTCGGGCTGTTGCTACGGGAGGACGGCCGGTACCGCAACAGCAGCGGAACGGCCCTGTACCTGCTGCCGGACCGGCCGGGATTCGTGGGCGGTTTCCTGCGGATGACCAGCGAACTGATGGGCGGGGAGCATGATGCCCTGACCAGCCTGCTGCGTGACGGCAACGCCCGCGGCCAAGGCTCCGGCGGTGAGGTTCCGTTCACCCGGATCTTCCACGACCCGGACCGCCTGCGGAAGTTCCTGTCGGCGATGGACAGCTTCAGCAGCGCCGTCGCACCCGGAGTCACGGAGATCATCGACTGGTCGGCGTACTCCTCGTTCACGGATGTGGGCGGGGCACGCGGCAATCTGGCCGCGGCTCTCGCGGCGGCACACCCGGGGCTCACCGGAACGGTGCTCGACCGCCCGTCGATGGAACAGCACTTCGACGAACTCGTCGCCGAACGCGGCGTGTCCGAGCAACTGCGCTTCACTGGAGGCGACTTCTTCGAGGACGAGCTGCCGCGTGCGGATGTCCTCATCCTGGGAGGCGTACTGCACGACTGGCCCGACGACCGGCGCGCGCTGCTGCTCCGCAAGGCGCACGACGCCGTCCGGGAGGGCGGAGCAGTCATCGTCTACGACACGATGATCGACGATCACCGCGAGCGGGCGGATCCCCTGATGCTCAGTCTGATCATGATGCTCCAGTCCGCCCAGGCACGCGGCTTCTCGCCGGCGCAGTGCATCTCGTGGATGACGGATGCGGGCTTCACTGCCGAACAGACCGTCCTGCTGCCCGCGTTGACGACAGCGATCGTCGGACGCAAGAACTAGCCGCCGCAAACGCGATGAACCCGCTTCCGGGGAATGGCCCCGGGAGCGGATTCTTCGCATGCCATCTGCCGTAACCCACCTTCGATACGGGCTTCTTGAACACCTGCGGCCGCACCGCCGTACGCCCGAAGTTCAGCACTGTCCATTCGTCCCGGGGGAGCACAGCACATGTCAGGCTCGGCATCCAACAGCGTCCTGCTCATCGATTCCCACCCGATCTCTCTGACCGGACTGCGCACCATCCTCGACAACTGCCCCGGCCTGCGCGTGGTCGGTGTCGCCCGGGGCGGCTCCGCAGCGGCCGTCCGCTACCGGGAACTCCGCCCCGACGTCGTCATCGTGAACTCGCACCATGAAGCGGTCGAGGCTCTGGAGGTCGTCGGTGCGCTGCTCCAAGCCCGGCCGCCGCTGACGGACGCCAATGTGCTCGTCCTGGTGAACGACGTGGAAGCGGCGGCGGGCCGGGTGCTGCGAGCCGGTGCGAAAGGCCTCCTGTCCAGCGCGAGCAGCTCCCAGGAACTTGCCGCCGCGGTCCGCATCATGGCCACGGGGCGGTCCCTGCTGATCCCCACCGCTCGACAGGAGGCGGACCGCTCACCGCTGGAACAGCTGACGGAACGCGAGGTCGAGGTCTTCCGCCTCATCACACGGGGATACAGCAACGCCGAGATCTCCCGCGAACTGACCGTCAGTCAGAGCACCGTGAAATCCCATATCCAGAAATTAATGGAGAAACTGGGGCTTCGCAACCGTGTGCATGCGGTTATTTTCGCGTACGAGAAGAACCTTATCCGTTCCGGGACCTAGCCATATCTTCCGGGCCGGCCTGCCCGGCGTCCTTCCGTTCCGCTGCACGGAGTTGGGAAACGATCCGCCAGAGGTCGAACACGTTGTGATCCTCGACGACGAGTCCCTCCTCGACCCGCCACAGCTGAATTCCTTCGGAAGTGACCGGTAGACCGGTGGGGGCCAGACCGGCGAACTCTCCCACATGCGTTGCCCGGATGGTGTACCAGCTCGCCACCCACGGCCCGTCGGCCATCTGGAGTCCGACCTCGACGGTGAGGCCGGAGAAGGCGGCATGCCGGCGCAGCACGCTCCGCTTGGGCCCTTCGGGGCCCAAGCGCTCGCCGCCGAGCAGGAATCCGGGGGCGAAGATCCGGTCCGCCACGTCCACGTTCCCGCGGGTCCAGCCCTCGTCGAACCAGTACCGGGCGAGAGCCTTGTTGGCCTCCTGGACGTCGGCCTCGTCGACTCCTGACACGCCCTTCACCGGCTCTGCGCCTCAACGGCGGAGGCGGCCCGCGCCGCACGCAGCGCATCGAGGCCCTCACGGCCGATCGTGTTCAGTTCCGGCAGCGGCGAGGCGGCAGCCCATGTGAGGAAATCCATGACCTGACGCCGGTCGGGATGGATGAACCTCTGGTTCACGTCTTTCCAGCCGAACCCAGGAGAGACCGCCTCGGATTCCCGGATGAGTCCAAGAATTCGGTCCGCTGCCGTGTCGCCGTCGATGACATTGGATTCGTACTCCGCGCAGGCCTTCGCCATTCCGTCGAGCAGGGCTTTGAAGGCGTCACTGTCGGGCCACCACAGTCCGGTGTGCGGGACCTTCTCCAGGGATTCGAAGACGCTCACGTCGCCATCACGGCGGAAGGAGCGCAGCGCGTTGTTGATCCGCAGAGTTCCGGGGGTGTTGCCGCTGCCCCAGACGCGGAACACGGCGTCCCACAGACGGAAGTGGGAGAAGGCGATGAACGAGCAGTTGACCAGGGTGTCGTTGTGATCGAGCAGCCCCTGCTCCAGCTCTTCGACGTAGCGGAAGCGCTCCTCGTCGAAGTCGTCGTCCGCCAGCGCGCCGAGGATACGCGGCACCAGGGCGTGGATGATCTCGAAGGTGTTGGACATCCCGCGTGAGTAGAGAGGGTCGAGAAACCCCGCCGCGTGCGACATCAGGCACCAGCGCCGCCCCACCGTCCTGCTTGACGAGAACTGCAACCGCCCGGTCGACACCCACTCCCGGACTTTCCTGGCGCCGGCGAACTGCCGCTCGACCGCCGGGAATCTCTGCACCAGTTGCGCGAACTCCTCCTCGGGACCGATGTCCTCGGGCTTGGGGTAGAGCCGTGGGTCGAGAGTGACTCCGACGCTGCACAGCGGGTTGCGGGAGAGTTCGTGGTTGTCGAAGGGGATGACCCAGAACCAGCCTCGCTCGAAGAGGTGGTGCATGGTCCCTTCGTGCCAGGCCACCGGCGGCCGGCTCTCCTCGGGGCAGTCCACCACGTCGTCGAAGGGGCGTACCCCCACCATGTGCGTGAACAGGGAGCGGGAGTGGTGCTGGAAGCGGGCGGGCTCCTCCCTCAGGTCAAGCTTGTCCGACAGCGGTGAGCGGAAGCCGCTCGCATCCACCAGATAGCGGCCACGGACGACGTGGCCGTCGGTCCCGGTCAGGGTGACGCCGTCGGCACCGAGGTCGATGTCCCGCACCCGCCACTGCTGGCGCGTGTCGCAGCCGTGCTGGACCGCGACGCGGAAGAGGTAGGCGTCGCTGTCCTGGCGGAAGAGATGGCTTGCCGAGGTCAGCGCGTCGGGTATGACGAACTGGTGGCTCTCGGCAGGATCGGGCTCCTGTCCGGGCCTGTGCAGCATGAATCCGAAGTGCCGCTTGCGGCCGAAGGTGTTGCTCACCTGCTCGTTGATGGTGTCCGCGTCGGCCAGGGCCTCGAACTCGGGGACGTCGTAGCGGGCGGCGAGCACCTGCAGCCAGGCGATCAACTGAGGGATCATCGATTCCCCCACCGCGAATCGGGGGTGCGTTGCCGCGTCGGCGAGGAGCACCTTGGCCCCGTTGCGGGCCAGTACGGCGCCGAGGGTGGATCCGGCGATTCCGGACCCAAGGATCACCACGTCGTAGTTCGGCCTGTCTGTGGTCACTGTCGGTTTCCCTTCGCAGTCGTCGAGTCCCGGACGGGCGCCGTGCGCCGCGCATCCGCCCGACCAGCCTCGCGGACGCCGATGAAGGCAAGAGAAAGCATGGGTAAGCCCCGCCCTCCATCAGGGCGGGGCTTACACGATCACTCGCGGCCGGGGCCGCCCGTCTCGGAGGAGCGCGCGGCGACGGCCGGCTCGTTCACCGGGTCCTGGGAGCCGATGGGCGCCTCACCGGCCGGGCCGGAGGGGGACCTTGGGCCGGAAGCAGGTCCGGGGGTGGTAACGAGCAACCGGCCCAAGGAGCGTGGGAACCACCAGTTGGCCCGCCCCAGCAGCGTGACGAGTGCCGGGGTCAACAGGCCGCGGACCACGGTGGCGTCGATGATGATGCCCGCCGCGAGCGCGGTGGCGAACACCTTCACGTCGGTGATCGGGATGCTGGCCAGCGCGGTGAAGGCCAGGAAGAGGATGAGCGCCGCGGAGGTGACGAGACGTCCCGTGCGGCTGATGCCGGTCACCACCGACGGCACGGTGGTGTCCGTCTCCCCCTTCGCCGCCAGGTCGAGATGAGTCTCACGGATCCGGTGGAGGATGAACACCTCGTAGTCCATGGAGAGCCCGAAGAGGAAGGCGAAGACCGCCATGGGAACCCAGATGGTCACCGCTCCGACGGCTGGGGTGTCGAACAGCAGCTCGCTGCCGTAGCCCTTCTGCCAGATGAGGACGACCACTCCGTACGCGGCGCAGGTGGACAGCGCGTTGAGCACCAGCGCCTTCAGCGGCAGCACCACGGATCGCAGGGTGCGTGCCAGGACGATGAACGTGAGCAGGGCCACGAAGATCAGGATGAGCCCGAGCGATCCATACACCGCGTCGACGAAGTCGACGTCCTGTGCCGGACCGCCGCCCGCGAGTGTGCCGGCCGTCTCCCGTGCCGTGTCCGCGACGTCGGTCACCGTGGAGCGGCCGGTAGCGCTCGACGGGTCCGCCTCGGACCAGACCTCCACGATGCGCTGACCGCCGCGCTGCCACTCCTGCGGGGCGACCGAACCCGCGACGCCTTCGACACCGCCGAGCTTACTGGTCATCGAGTCGGCGGAGCCGGCGTCGACCAGGACCTCGACGGGGCGCGCGATGCCCTCGCCGAAGCCGGCGTCCACGATCCGCTCGAACGCCGCAGCCGGCTTTCCGCCTTGGGCGAGAGTCGAGGTGGCCGGCTGGCCGAGACGCAGGGAGAGCACCGGCGCGGCAAGAGCCAGCAGGACCGCGCCGCTGAGCAGCGCGCAGAGCGCGGGCCGACGCGTGGTGAGGCGGGCCACGCCGGTCCACATCTTACTGTCAGGGCGGTGTGTACGGCGCGGCCTGTCGAGCTTGTCGCCCCATGCGTAGAGCAGCACAGGCAGCAGGGTCAGTGCGACGGCGACGCTGACGAGCGGGATGAGCAGACCTGCATAACCGACGCTGCGCAGGAACGGCACCGGCAGCACGACGAGCGCGGCGAGCGAGATGGCCACGGTGGCACCGCTGAGCGCGACAGCGCGGCCCGCGCTGGCCACGGAGCGCACCACCGCCAGCTTGCGCGCCTCGGGCTCCGGGCCGTCGGCGCCGGGCTTGTTCCGCTCCTCCCGCCACCGGGTGACGACCAGCAGGGCGTAGTCGATCGCGATGCCCAGACCAATGAGTGCGACGAGGTACTGGACGATGAAGGAGACATCGGTGATGCCCGTGATGCCGCGGACCAGCAGGAACGTGGTGGGAATCGCGACCGCGGCCATCAGCAGCGGCACGATGGCCAGTCCGCTGGTGAAGACGAGGGCCAGGACGACGAGGGCGCCCAGGGCGCCGATGAGGGTCTCGTAGATCGGGCTGCGCTGGGCCCCGCTGTCCCGGCCGGAGAGCACCGGCTGCCCGGTCAGCTCGACCTGCGCACCCGAGATCTTCGCCTGCTCGACGGTCTTCTTGATGGCAGGCAGCGACTGCTCGTAGGGCGCGTTGGACGGGTTGGCCGGCGGGTAGACGAGTGCGACCGTGGTGCGCTCGTCCTTGGAGAGCAGGGAGTCGTCGCCGCTGTTCGCGTACGAAACGCTGCGGCCGCCCTCGGGCGTGACCTTGGCGATCAGGTCGCCCCACTGGCCGCGCACGTCAGGGCTGTCGGCGGTGGTGCCTTCCGGCAGGGTCACCACGAGCAGCAACGGGGCGTTCTTCCCGCCGGTCTGCGCGAAGCGCTCGGCAAGAGCGTCGTTCGCCTTCTGGGCGGGCTTGTCCGGCAGCCGCGACTCGAACGTGAGTTTGTCGATGGTTCCGCTGGTCATGGCGCCCCCGACGAGGAAGAGCACCAGCCAGCCCAGGACCACGGGCCACCGATGTGCGAGCACCCACCGTGTCATGCGCTCCACGGTTCAACCTCCTATAGGGACGCTATTGTGTAGCCGCGCTACTTATCGGTGCCAAGGTAGCCCGCCGAACTGCAGCTCCGCAACAACAACCGACCAACATAGGGGGCCAGTTGACGCTCAGTCATCTGCCCGGGCACGCACAGAGCCCCCGGCGGGAGCGACACCCGAAGAA
>NZ_JBHTSF010000243.1:0-9699 GCF_042795295.1 Streptomyces sp. NPDC056486 | reverse complement strand
GAAAGTTTTCAGCCCGTCCGGCGATTGAGGACATCTTGTAAGGGGGTCCAGGGGGCGGAGCCCCTTGGTTTCGGGAAGGGGCGGGGTGGGGGAAAGAAACCCCGCTCAACCCAGCCGCACCCGCGCCAACTGCCGCGACTGCGCGACCAGCCGATCCCCGCTGTCCCACACCTCCGCATCCTCCTCCAGGAAGCCCCCGGCGAGATTGCGGGTCGTGATCGAGACGCGAAGAGGGCCGGGCGCGGGCCTGGCCCGTACGTGCACCGTCAGTTCCACCGTCGGGACCCAGCCGGAGAGGCCGAGCTCGAACGCCGTGGGCGGCAACGCGTCCACCGCGAGAAGGAGCGACAGCGGATCCGCGTCACGGCCGTCCGCGAGGCCGAACCAGGCGCGCATCTCCCCCTTGCCGGAGGGCTGGCCGAGGGCCCACCCCAGGGTGGACGGGTCCAGCTTCAGGAAGAGGCGGTCACTGATCGCCGAACTGCCGGGCACGGGAGAGTGGTCCGGCGCGTCCTGCGGACCGAAGCACTGCTCGATCGGCGGCAGCGCGGGCGGCTTGGCCGTCGTACGGACGTCGTCGGGAAGCCCCGCCAGATCTCCGTACGAGGCGAGCACGCGGATCCGCTCGACCTCGCGCCCCTCGTCGTCGTACTGGAAGAGCGAGGCCTGGCCGGTCGACAGGGTCCGTCCGGCCCGGGCCGTGTCCGTGCGGATCACGGCGGGTCCGGGGTGGGACGCGGTCAGGTAGTGCGCGGAGACGGTGAAGGGATCCGCGTGCGGCAAGGCGTCGGCAAGCGCACGGCCGAGGACCGCGAGGAGATAGCCGCCGTTGACGGCGTTGATGATCGTCCACCCGGCGGAGAGCTCGATGTCATAGACACCGGGCTCCCGCCGGGTGACCGCGGTGTCGCGGTCGAACTCGCTGTCGCCGATGCTCGCGGGCACCGCTGCCGGTATGGATGTCGCCTCTGCCATACCGGCAACGTACAACATGAAACTACTAAGCGGTAGCTTTCCTGTTCTTCGGAGGGATGGGCCCCCTACGGGTAGCTCACCACGTTCGCCACATTCTTCTGCGCGTCCGAAGGCCCGCCCGTCCCGTTGATCACGTGATGGATCGTGCCCGTGCCTCCGAGCGACACCGTCACCATGTCGTGGAACCGCACCCCGTCCCGCTGAGGCACCTCGAAGGCGTGCTCGGCCGCGACGGACTTGTCGACGTTGAAGAAGCAGTACGAGCCGAGCCCCCACGCCTCGTGCTTGGTGACCGAGTCGGCCACCTTGTACGCGGCGTAGCCCTTCGTGTCCCCATTCATCCAGGCCGCCTGGTTGGGCGGGTCGTACGGCATCTCGTTCTGGTAGAAGTACGTCCGGCCGCCCTCGCCGTTCCAGATCGTCTGGTGTTTTTGGTAGTGCTCGACGAACAGGCCGTACATCGTCACGTCGTCGCCGTTCACGATCAGGCCCGTGTCCGCCGTGTTCGTGTTCCAGCCGACGCCGTCACCGTGGTCGGCCCGCCAGATCCAGGTGTGGTCGCCGATGACGTCCGAGCTGTTGACGACAAGGCTCTTTGTCGCCTTGCCCACGGCCGCTCCCCCGACCCGGAAGTACACGTCGTGCAGCGAGGTCGGATTGGCGGCGTGGTCGGCGTCCGCGCCTTCGCCGCCGACCTCCATCAGGGTGTCCGAGTTCTTCGTCCCCGCGTCGAAGAGGATCCCCGCCACCTTCACGCCGTCCACGTCGGCGACGGTCATCGCCGTCACGCCGTCGTCCGGGACGAACGAGGCGAGCCCCAGGCCGAGTACGACGGTGTCGGGCCGTGTCACCTTCAGGGTCTCGTCGAGGTGGTAGACCCCGGGAGTCACCAGGAGGTTCTTGCCGTCCGCGAGCGCTCCGTTGATGTCGGACGCGCTGGCGCCCGGCTTCACGATGTAAAAGTCGTCGAGCGGGAGCGACTTCCCTGCCGGGTCGCCGCCGGACCAGCTGGTGCCGCTGCTGTCCTTACGGACGCCGGGCACGAACACCTTGTAGGCGTCGCCCTCGTCCACGTAGAGGAAGGGCTTCTCGCGTGACACCGGGGTCTGGTCGACCCTGGTGTAGGGAGGGTTGGGGAAGTTGCCCGTGGGCGCGTTCTTCGCGCCCACGAAGACCATGTTCCAGTTGGAGCCCTGCCAGCCGCCCCACTCGGTGTTGCGGGAGAGCCACTGCTGCTGCGAGCCGGAGTTGACCTGCCCGTCGACCTTCGTGTCGGCGAGGAGTCCGCCGCTGGACCAGCCGTTGTCGTCGAGCTGCAGATCGCCCTTGAGGTGCATGCGCCGGTAGGGCGCGGCCTGCGAGACGGCCCAGCGGTCGCCGCCGGCCTTCGGGGTCACGGCGAGGTTCTCGGCGCCGCGCCAGAAGTTCTGGGTGGCGTTGCCGTCGAACCAGTCGGCCTCGGCGTGCACCGCGCCGTTGATGTCGGTGTCGTCCGGCGAGAGGCCGAGACCGGCGATCTGCGTGTAGAAGCCGATGTTCGCGTCGATGTCGTCGTACTTGCCGGGCTTGAAGAGCAGCGCGCGCCGCTCGTCGCCGAACTGGTTGGTCTCCTGCTGCTTGAACACCTCGTCCAGGCGGCCCTGGATGGTGTCGTGCGACATGGACGGGTCGAAGACGTCGACGTTCGGGCCGAGGTCGGGGGCGTCCGCCGCCACGGTCGCGGACTTCTTGCCCTGCGGCTCCGCGGCGGACTGACCTGCGTCGGCGCTCTGGACGCCGACGAGCGCGAGGGTGCCCGCGGCCAGGGCGATGGCGGCGGCGACCGGGAGGGCGCGACCGCGCCTTCTGTGGGTGAGATGCATGGTGTCCCTCCTCGTCAGCCCGTGTACCGGGCGAAGATCTTGGTGAACTGCCAGGGCTCCTGGTCCACTCCGGAACAGGTGTCGTCGTTCGGGTACGCGCCGGGGCAGGGGCGGTCGCGGTTGACCGACCAGAACGCGAGGCGGGCCAGGTGGTGCTCCTGGGCGTAGCCGAGGATCGTCTCGAAGTCGGCCGGGGTGACGGTCTCCTGGACGTCCGTGATGCCGTTCATCGAGGACAGGCCGCTGTGCCGGTAGGCCGCGTCGTCGCTGTAGCCGTAGGCCGCCTTGACCGAGTCCTTCAAGCCGTCGGTCGCCTGCTTCGTCAGCTCGCCCATGTTCTTGCCCGCGCCGCCGAAGTCGAACGGCATGATCGTCCAGCCGTCGACCTCGAGGCCCGATTCGGCGGCCCGCTTGATCATGCTGTCGTCGGGGCCGCTCTGATCGCTGGGGAAGGTGACGTAGGTCGTGAGGTTGTCGTTGTCCGCCTTCACCTTTTTCAGGGCGTCGATCGTCTTCTGCTGTACGGCGGGGTCGTTGTACGCGTCGCCCTCGATGTCGATGTCGATCGCCTTGAGCCCGTAGGCGTCGATGACCTTCTGATACGCGCCCGCCAGTGCGCCGGAGTCCGCGCAGGACTCCTCCAGCTTGTGACCGCTCGCGCCGCCGAAGGAGGGGACGACGTCGCCGCCGCCCGCGCGTACGGCATCGACGGTCTTCTGATCGGCGCCGCCCGCCAGCGGGCGCGAGCCGTCCCACTTGGGGTCGCAGTCGCCGTCGCTGAGCACGAAGGCGAGCGTGAACCAGCCGACGCCGGTGGCTTCTTGGACCTCTGCGGGGTCGGGAGGGCTGCCCCAGCCGTTGTAGAGGTAGGGGGCGACGGCCGGTGGGGCGGCCGTGGGGGCGGGGTCCGCCTGGGCGGTGGTCAGGGTGGCGCCGATTGCCGTCGCGGCCATGACAACACCCAGAGATATGAGCCGGGTTCGCTTCCTCATGGGGCCTTCCAGGAACGTGGGGGGGAGGGAAGGTTGGTCCAGACTTAATTCAGTGCTTGAGTTAACTCGTGAGGAAGTTGGGCGTCAAGGGTTCGGATGGGGCTTGATTCGTTCAACTTGTGAACGCCAACAGGCCAGTTGGCGAATGCTCGAGAGGTTCCGCCCAGGCACGCCGCGGAGATCCGCCAGAAGGGCCCTAGGGCGTCTCGTCCGCCTCCACCACCTCCACCGCCGTCGAACGCCGGTGCCAGGCTCGTGGGGCGCGCCAGTGGTAGCGCAGCGCTAGCAGCCGCAGGACGAAGGTCGTGATCACGGCGAGGGTGCTGGTGAAGGCGTTCACCATGTCGTAGTTGATGAAGAGCGCGACCATCGCGGAGCCGACGATCGCGGGCACGGCGTACAGGTCGCGGTCCCAGCGCACCAGCGAGGGCACCTCGTTGGCGATCATGTCGCGCAGCACGCCGCCGCCCACCGCGGTGGCAAGCCCCAGGGCCGCCGACGAGGTGAGGCCGAGGCCGTAGTCGTACGCCTTGACCGTGCCGGTGACGCAGAAGAGGCCGAGGCCCGCCGCGTCGAAGACGTTCACCGCGAGCTGGGTGCGCTCCACCTCGGGGTGCAGGAAGAACACCAGGAGGGCGGCGAAAAGGGGCGTGATGAAGTAGCCCAGATCGACGAACGCGGCGGGCGGCACCGCCCCGATGACCACGTCACGGATGAGCCCTCCGCCCAGCGCGGTGACCTCGGCGAGTACGGCGATGCCGAAGACGTCGAAGTTCTTGCGTACGGCGAGCAGCGCGCCGGAGATCGCGAAGACGAAGATTCCGACGATGTCGAGCGCGTGCTGGACGGAGGGGCTGAAGAGATCCTGGATCACGCGACATTCTTACCTGCCCGCCGGTGCGCACCCGACGAGGCCGGGGCTACAGGGCGGGCCTGTCTACAGGGCGGGCTTGCCCTTCGTGAACAGCCACGTCTGGAACAGCGCGTCGAGCTGCTTGCCCGAGATCTTCTCGGCGAGCCGGATGAAGTCGTCGGTGTTCGCGTTCCCGTGCCGGTTCTGCTGGGTCCAGGCGGGGAGCAGCTCGAAGAACGCCTTGTCGCCGATGCGCTCGCGCAGGACCTGGAGCGTCATCGCGCCGCGCTGGTAGACGGCGGAGGCGAACATCGTGTCGCGCTGCGGATCTCCGACGACCGTCTGCCAGAAGGCCGAGTCGGCGGGGCGTGAGTTGTAGCCCGCGAGGAAGGCGTCGTGGGCGCTCTGGGTGCCCTTGTGCTCGCTCCACAGCCACTGGGAGTAGGTCGCGAAGCCCTCGTTGAGCCAGATGTGCTTCCACTTCTCGACCGAGACGGAGTCGCCGAACCACTGGTGGGCGAGCTCGTGGGCGATGGTCGACTCGCTGCGGATCGCGGAGTAGACCGGCTTGGTCTGGGTCTCCAGGGAGAAGCCCGCCTGCGGCATGTCGTCGACGATCGCGCCGGTCTCCTCGAAGGGGTAAGGACCGAAGATCTTCGACCAGTAGTCGGTGACCTCGGCGGTGACGCCGTACACGTCGACGTTGTTGCTGTTCTCCAGTACGGGGTCGATGGCGACGTAGATCGGGGTGCCTCCCGGCGTCCTGCCCTTCTTCACGTCGAACTTGCCGATGGTGGCGGTCGCCAGGTAGGTCGCCATGGGCTTCTTCTCGCGCCAGTGGGCGACGGTCTGCCCGCCCTTGTCGTACGTGTCGACCAGACGGCCGTTGGAGACCCCTGTCAGGCCCTTGGGGGCCTTGATGCGAATGTCAAAGGCGGCCTTGTCCCCCGGGTGGTCGCTGGAGGGGAACCAGGTCGATGCGGCGTTGGGCTCGCACGCGACGAAGACGCCGTCGGTGGTCTTCATCCAGCCGTAGTCGGAGCCGAAGACGATGGGGCCGCTCAGCGGCTCGGGCACGCCGCCGTAGGTGACGGTCACGGTGAAGTTCTTGTTCTTGTGCAGGCTGTCGCGCGGGCTGACGCGGATCTCGTCGCCGGCGCGGGTGAACTTCGCCCGTCTGTCGTTCACCTCGATCTTCGTCACCTCCAGCTTCTGGAGGTCGAGGTTGAAGGAGGAGAGGTTCTGGGTGGCGCGCGCGGTGATCGTGGTGCGGCCGTCGAGGCGGTCGGTGTCGGGGTTGTACGCCACGTCGAGGCCGTAGTGGCGTACGTCGAAGCCGCCGTTGCCGAGCTGCGGAAAGTACGGGTCGCCCACGCCGTCGGCGCCCGGGTGGGGGCCTGGTGCGGCGGCGATCAAGCAGAAGGAGGCGGCAGCTGTGGCCAGCGCTCCCAGACGTGCCGAACGGGAGAGTGCCATGAGTCATCCCTTAGCGCGTGTTCCGATGAAACGGACACGCAGACTCTGCACTCTCCCGTATGGGCGTGTACATGACTTGGTGCCTGGTTTTTACCAAGTCATCAGGTGCTACTTGTCAGTTGACGCCTGACCCTTGGCTTCCGCTTCAGGAGCGTCCTTGGAGACGTCCTTCGAGACGGCCTTGGAGGCGGTCTTCGGGGCTTCTTCCGCAACTTCCGTCGCGACGGTCTTCTTCGGGGCCGCGGCCTCCTCAGCCGTCTCCTCCGCCTTGCTCACCACGGAGACCACCTCGATCGCCTCCTTGGCGACCTGCAGCAGCTTGGTGTCGCCCGGCTGCTGGTCATCGGCGTTCTCCGGGTGGTGGCACGCCACCTGGTGGCCGGAGGCGAGGGCGATCAGCGGCGGCTCGGTCTTCGCGCAGATCTCCGTAGCCTTCCAGCAGCGCGTGTGGAAACGGCAGCCGGTGGGCGGGTCGATCGGCGAGGGGACGTCACCGCGGAGCAGGATGCGCTCGCTCTTGACGCCGCGCCGCTTGGGGTCGGGCACCGGCACCGCGGAGAGCAGCGCCTTGGTGTACGGGTGCATCGGCGTGGAGTAGAGGTCCTTGCGGTCCGCAAGCTCCACGATCTTGCCGAGGTACATCACCGCGATACGGTCCGAGACGTGCCGGATGACCGAGAGGTCGTGCGCGATGATCACGTACGTGAGGCCGAGCTCGTCCTGGAGGTCGTCCAGGAGGTTGACCACCTGCGCCTGGATGGAGACGTCCAGGGCGGAGACGGGCTCGTCGGCCACGACCAGCTTGGGCCGCAGGGCGAGCGCACGGGCGATGCCGATGCGCTGACGCTGACCGCCGGAGAACTCGTGCGGGTAGCGGTTGTAGTGCTCGGGGCTGAGCCCCACCCGCTCCAGCATCTCCTGCACGTGCTTCTTCAGGCCGCCCTCGGGCTTGACGCCCTGCAGCTTGAACGGCGCACCGACGATCGTGCCGATGGTGTGCCGCGGGTTCAGCGACGAGTACGGGTCCTGGAAGATCATCTGCACGTCACGGCGCAGCGGCCGCATCTTGCCGGTGTTCAGGTGCGTGATGTCCACGCCCTCGAACTCCACACGCCCCGCGGTCGGTTCGAGCAGACGGGTGATCAGACGGCCCATCGTCGACTTGCCGCAGCCCGACTCGCCCACGACGCCGAGCGTCTCACCGGGACGTACGTCGAAGCTGAGACCGTCGACGGCCTGCACCGCCGCCACCTGGCGCTGCAACAGCCCCTTCTTGATGGGGAAGTGCTTCACCAGGCCTTCGACCTTGAGCAGCGGCTCGGGAGAATCCGCGGAGCTCTTCGTCTGCGCCGGGGTCGTCATCTCCTGGCCCTTCGCCTGTTTCGCCTGGTCTTTCGCATCGTCTTTCACAGCTTCGGCGCAATCTCTTCGGTCCAGATCCGGGTCCGCTCGTCCTGCGACATGTGACAGGCGGTGAAGTGCCCGGGTACGACCTCGTGCAGGTCCGGGCGCTCGCGGCGGGTGATCTGGTCCTTGGGGATGTCGGCGTACGGGCAGCGCGGGTTGAAGGCGCAGCCCGTCGGCAGGTTGATCAGGCTGGGCGGGGAGCCCTTGACCGGCACGAGACGGTCGGTCTGCTCGCGGTCGATGCGCGGCATCGATCCCAGGAGGCCCCAGGTGTAGGGGTGCTGGGGCTCGTAGAAGACCTTCTCGGCGGTGCCGCGCTCGACGCAGCGCCCGCCGTACATCACGAGCAGTTCGTCCGCCATCTCGGCGACCACGCCCAGGTCGTGCGTGATCATGATGACCGCGGAGCCGAACTCCTTCTGCAGATCCCGGATGAGGTCGAGGATCTGCGCCTGGACGGTGACGTCGAGGGCGGTCGTCGGCTCGTCAGCGATGAGCAGCTCGGGGTTGTTCACCAGGGACATCGCGATCATCGCGCGCTGGCGCATACCGCCCGAGAACTCGTGCGGGTAGCTGTCGACCCGCTTGTCCGGCTGGGGAATGCCCACCCGGTCGAGCATCTCGATGGCACGCTTGCGGGCGACCTTCTTGTCCACTTTGTTGTGGACCCGGTAGGCCTCCATGATCTGCGTGCCGATGGAGTAGTACGGGTGCAGCGCGGACAGCGGGTCCTGGAAGATCATCGCCATGTCGCGGCCGCGCAGCTTGCGCACCTCGTTCGGGTCCGCGCTGAGCAGCTCCGTGCCGTTCAGCCAGATCTCGCCGGACAGCTGCGGCTTGCGGCTGCCGTACTGCCCCGCGGTGTGCAGGCCGAGGATGCCGAGCGAGGTGACCGACTTGCCGGATCCTGACTCGCCGACGATGCCGAGGGTCTTGCCCTTCTCCAGCTGGAAGCTGAGCCCGTCGACGGACTTGACCAGGCCGTCGTCGGTCGGGAAGTGCACCTTGAGGTCGCGCACCTCGAGGAAGGCGGTGGGAGCGACCGAGTCGGTGACGGGTTCTCCGACCGCCGCTCCGGTCTTGTGCAGTTCGGTCATCCCAGCCTCACTCGCGGGTCGATGACGGCGTACAGAAGGTCGACGACGAGGTTGGCGAGGGCGATCGCGAGCGATGCGCACAAGGTGACGCCGAGGATCACCGGCAGGTCCTTGTTGCTGATGGCCTTGACCGCCTCGAGGCCGAGCCCCGGCAGGTTGAACGTGGACTCGGTGAGGACGGCGCCACCGAGGAGCACACCGAGGTCGAGGCCGAAGACCGTGAGGATCGGCGTCATGGCGGAGCGCAGCGCGTGCCGTCTGATGACGACGGCCTCGCCGAGCCCCTTGGCGCGCGCGGTGCGGATGTAGTCCTCACCGAGCACTTCCAGCATGGTGGCGCGGGTTAGTCGCGCGTACATGGCGGCGTTGAGGAACGCGAGCACGATCCAGGGAAGGATCAGCGTCTCGAACCAGATGTTGATCGGATCGTCCGTGGTGAGGGTGTCCTCGATCTTCACCCAGCCGAGGGTGTGGACGAAGAGCCCCATCGCGATCATGCCGGTGAAGAAGATCGGCAGCGAGACGCCGCCGAGGGCGGTGATCATCGCGGAACGGTCCCAGATGGTGCCGCGCTTGAGCGCGGAGAGCACACCGGTGGCGACACCGGCGACGAGCCACAGCACACAGGCACCGGCGGCGAGCGCCGCGGTGACGGGCAGGGCGTCCTTCAGGGTCTCCCAGACAGGAGCCTCGGTACGGAAGGAGTATCCGAAGCAGGGGGCCGGGCAGTGGGTCACGTCGGCCCCGTTGGCGTAGTCACGCCCCATCGGGATGCCCTTGACGAAGTCCCAGAACTGGACGAGCAGCGGGTCGTCGAGACCCAGTTTGATCCGGATGCCCGCGAGCTGCTCGGCTCCGGACGACTTACCGGCGAAGAGGACGGCGATGTCCTGTCCCGCCCACTTGGGCAACATGAAGAAGACGGTGAAGGTCGCGAGCAGTACGACCAGCACCATGACGACAACGGCGATCAGGCGCCGGATGAGATAAGCAAGCACTGTGCGCGGCCCGGCGGTGGCCGGGACTCCCTTGTGAGG
>NZ_JBHTSF010000242.1:0-9779 GCF_042795295.1 Streptomyces sp. NPDC056486 | reverse complement strand
CTGCCGTGGCCCCGCCGTTTGGTATGCCCCTCCCCCCCCCAGGGGGGCGGGGCGGGGGGGGGGGGCCGTTACGCGGGCCCGGCCCCGGCCCCGCCCCGGGGGGGCGGCTCCGTCCGCCGCCGCCGCTCGTCCTGTCGGGAGGCCGGGGGCCGGCCGTGGTGTGCGGCGCGTGGGTGGAGAACGCGGTCAGGCCGTCTTCGGGTACTGCTCGAAGCCGAAGCGCCTGTCGAACTCGGCCTGGCGGTCCTTGTCGAAGAAGCGCACCATCTTGACCATGGGGCCCCAGCGCTCGTCCAGGCTCATGCCCTCGATGCTGAATCCGTGCTTCAACTGGAAGATCATCGCGGTGCGGTTGCTCGGGTGGTGCTCCGACGTCACACGCTCGTATCCGAGCGCCTGCAGGTAGTCCAGCAGCTTGACGTAGCAGAGGGCGGCGATGCGCTGCGCCCGGTATTCGGGCAGCATTCCGCTCGTGCCCAGGTAGAAGGTATCGGGGTCCGCCATCCGTCCCTTCAGCCACCCCATCAGCTTTCCGTCGCCGTCCTCGATGAGGATCCGCTCCTGGTGGAGCGTCCGGTACTCGGCGACCAGTTCTCCCGACTTGGGGCGGTACGGGTAGGTGTCCCGATCGGGGAAGACGGAGGCGTAGATCTGTCCGACCGCCTCCCGGAACGTCGCTTCGTCGACGCACCGGCCGACTCCGCTGCCCGCGCCCGGAAGGTGCACGGGAAAGAAGCGGCAGCGTATGTCGTCGATGGTTTCGAGGGTGTCGGAAGAAGGCATGGAGTTCACCTGAGTCTGTTCTGTGTCATGTACGGGCAGCACTGTGAGCGCAACAGGCAGGGGGATGTGGGTAGCCGGACACACCGGACGAGGGAAACCGGGATTACCGGGTTCCCTCCGGCAAGGACGCCGACCGGGGAGGAGGGTTCCAACGGTCAACCGGCCGACGGCCCCGGGAGGGCATGCTCTCCCGGCCGTATCTCATCGCAAGGTAGTCAAGGATCTTCGCTGCGCATGTCTGTGGCGAGCGCCGCCGTGCGCGCCCCGCTTGCGTTGCTGCTGCGTCGACGTGTCGTCATGCGACTCGTCAACTCCCCACCTCTGGATGATGTCCCTTTCTGTTTTTCGCGTCACAAGATCAGATGATCGATGCGGGCGGAATGGTTCCCCGCTCGGCCGAACAGCACCGTTCCGTCACACCTGTTGGCTCAGAGGCAGGTTGGCTGTGGAGGTCTTGTGCGGGCTCCGGCTCTCGTTCCGTGGAGAGTGACGCTGCGAAGGCGAACCCGTGACGGTCGCATGGGGCCTTGACCCCTGATGTTGAACACACGAGACACTGGATCCTGAGGATCTGAGCACGGACATCTCGTGGTCACGAGAGCCTTTGAGGGCCGTCGCGCACGCCGATCGGGATCCATCGTGAGGAGCACCTCCAAGGAGGAACACCTCCAAGGAGGAACACCTCCAAGGATGTGCGGGTGATCCCGAGTGTTCTTCTCGATGCCTGATGGGTCATCAGGAAAGTCGGCATTCGGTCAGCATGAGCCCTGGGAAACTTAGGGAAAGCTGCCCGAGTACGCGACTCGTTGTAGGATGTAGAAACAGCCCTTGACCTGCAATAACGCGGGCAGGGAGCCTAGATTCAGGGGTACCTCAATGCTGCGTACCATGTTCAAGTCCAAGATCCACCGCGCCACGGTGACCCAGGCCGACCTGCACTACGTAGGCTCCGTCACCATCGACGCCGACCTTCTCGACGCCGCCGACCTGCTGCCGGGCGAGCTCGTGCACATCGTCGACATCACCAACGGCGCCCGCCTGGAGACGTACACCATCGAGGGCGAACGCGGCAGCGGCGTCATCGGTATCAACGGCGCGGCGGCGCACCTCGTGCACCCCGGCGACAGGGTGATCATCATCAGCTACGCCCAGGTCGACGACGCGGAGGCCCGCACGCTGCGGCCCAAGGTCGTGCACGTGGACGGCGAGGACAACCGCATCGTGGCCCTCGGCGACGACGCGGCCGCGCCGGTGCCGGGCGCCGACGACATGGCACGTAGCCCGCAGGCCGTGCACGACCTCCAGGAGATCCGATGACGCTCGCCCTGCTGCACACGTCGCCCGTGCACATCCCCGTCTTCGAGGGGTTGCGCGACCAGGACCATCCGGGGTTCGTCCTGCGGCACCTGGTCCACGAGGACCTGCTCGCGCGGGCCCGTGCCGAGGGTCCCGACGCGGTGGCCGACGATGTCCAGGAGCTCCTTGTGCGGACCGTCGCCGAGGGAGCGAGTGTCGTGCTCTGCACCTGCTCGACGATCGGCGCCGTCGCCGAGACCCGCGCCGCCGCCGTCGGTGTCCCCCTCGTGCGGGTCGACCGGCCCATGGCGGCCGCAGCCGTGGCCGCGGGGCGGGCCGTGGCCGTCGTCGCCACCCTGGAGAGCACCCTCGGCCCGACCCGCGCCCTCGTCGAGGATGAGGCGGCACGCGCGGGGCGGCCCGTCGACGTCACGACGGTCCTGGTGGACAGCGCCTGGGAGAAGTTCGAGGCCGGTGACCGGGAAGGCCACGCACGGCTGATCGCGGATGCCGTCGACGCCCTGGACGGCGTCGACTCCGTCGTCCTCGCCCAGGCGTCCATGGTGGAAGCGGCGGACCGCACCTCGCTCCCCGTGCCCGTCATCTCCAGCCCGCGCCCCGGACTGCGCGCGGCCGTTCTCCGGTGCGTCGCGGACGCCAAGTCGTAGGCTGATCGCGGGAGGTGAGTGACAGCTCACCTCCCGCGTAACCCTTCGACTTCACAGGAGCGGACATGGCGCAGCAGGACGAAGAAGCCGTGATCAGTCCCACCGGCTGGGTGGCCGACCAGGCCCGTCTGTACGAGGAGTCGGGCGGCACGAAGGGCACCGGGGTGCAGGGTGTCACCTGCCTGCTGCTCGACTACCGCGGTCGGCGCACGGGGCAGTTGCGCCGCACCGTACTGATCTACGGCCGCGACGGCGACGACTACCTCATCGTGGCCTCCAACGGCGGCGCCGACGAGCACCCCCTGTGGTACCGCAACCTCGTCGAGAACCCCGACGTACGGCTGCGCGTGGGCACCGAGGAGCGGTTCGCCGCCCGCGCCGAGACCCTGTCGGCCGAGGACAAGGCCAGGGTCTGGCCGGGCCTCGTCGAGCTGTTCGCGCCCTATGCGGACTACCAGGCCAAGACGGATCGGGACATCCCCGTCATGCGGCTCAGGCGTATCCAGGACTGAGATCGGACGGCGCGCGGACGCGTGGACTCGGCGGGCGTGGGCACGCGAGGCGGGAGAGAGTGGACACGACCGATCTCCGACGTCGATGGAGGAGACATGACCGTCCCGTACCCCGACCCCGTGCCGCCGAGCCCGATCCCCGACCCGGGCGGACCGAGCCCGGTGCCCGACCCCGAGCGCCCCACGCCAGGACCGGGCCCGAGCCCCGTGCCGCGGCCCACGCCGGGTCCGCCGCCCACCCCGCTCCCGCCGCCGGGACCGGAGCCCGAGACCGAGCCCAAGCCAGTCTGACGGCGGGCGGCGAGGCCGACTGCTTCTAGGCCTCCACCTCCGAGCGGTCCCCGCCCCACAGGGTGTGGAACGAACCCTCGCGGTCCGTACGCCGATAGGTGTGCGCCCCGAAGAAGTCCCGCTGCCCCTGCGTGAGCGCGGCCGGCAGGCGGTCGGCGCGCAGCGCGTCGTAGTACGCGAGGGCCGCCGAGAAGCCCGGCGTGGGGACACCCTGCTGGGTGGCCGCGACCAGGACGGCGCGCCAGTCGTCCTGGGCCGCGCCGATCTCCTGCGCGAACGTCTTGTCCGAGAGCAGGCTCGGCAGATCCGCACGCGTGTCGTACGCGGCGCGGATGCGGTCCAGGAAGGCTGCGCGGATGATGCAGCCGCCGCGCCAGATGGCGGCGACCGCGCCCAGGTCGATGTCCCAGCCGTACTCCTCGCTGCCAGCGGCGACCTCGTGGAAGCCCTGCGTGTACGACACGATCTTCGATGCGTACAGCGCCTGCTCGACCTGGTCGGCGAACGCCCCGGCCTCGGCCTCGCTCAGCCGACGTGCCGTCGGGCCCGCCAAGTCCCGTGAAGCCGCGCGCAGTTCGGAGTGGCCGGAGAGCGAGCGGGCGAACACCGCCTCCGCGATGCCCGACACCGGAACGCCCAGGTCGAGGGCGATCTGCACGGTCCAGCGACCGGTGCCCTTCTGCTCGGCCTGGTCCTGGACCACGTCCACGAACGGCTTGCCCGTCGCGGCGTCCACGTGCTTCAGGACCTCCGCCGTGATCTCGATCAGATACGAGTCGAGGCGACCGGTGTTCCAGGTGCGGAAGATGTCCGCGATCTGCGCGGGGGAGTAGCCCGCCACATCGCGAAGGAGCTGATACGCCTCGGCGATCAGCTGCATGTCCGCGTACTCGATGCCGTTGTGCACCATCTTCACGAAGTGCCCCGCGCCGTCCGGGCCGACGTGGGTGACGCACGGCGAGCCGTCCTTGGCCTTCGCCGAGATCTTCTCCAGCATCGGACCGAGCGAGGCGTACGACTCGGGGGAGCCGCCCGGCATGATGCTCGGGCCGAGCAGCGCGCCCTCCTCGCCGCCCGAGACGCCCGTGCCGACGAAGTGGATGTCCTGCTCGCGCAGTTCACGCTCACGGCGCCGGGTGTCCGCGAAGTGCGCGTTGCCGCCATCGATGATCATGTCGCCAGGCTCCATGAGCGGGGCGAACTCCTTGATGACGGCGTCCGTGGGCTCGCCCGCCTTCACCATGATGACGAGGCGGCGCGGGCGCTCGAGGGCCGCGACGAACTCCTTGGCGGTCTCGGTGGAGATGAAATCGCCCTCGTGGCCGAACTCCTCGACCAATGCCTTGGTCTTGGCCGCCGTGCGGTTGTGGAGAGCGACGGTGTAGCCGTTGCGTGCGAAGTTGCGGGCCAGATTGCGCCCCATGACCGCGAGGCCCGTGACACCGATCTGGGCTGACGTGCTGCTCATGCCGTGGCTCCTGGTAGTGGAAGTGCCGGTGGTGTTCGCCAGTATTGCCCCGCGGCGTAGCGTGACATTCCGACACTGTGTCCGACGGAGGAGCCGCCCGTGCCCCATTTCGACATGCCGCTCGACGAACTGCGCCGCTACCGGCCTGATGTGAACGAGCCCGAGGATTTCGACGCCTTCTGGGAGAAGACCCTTTCGGCGGCACGTGAGCACGACCTGGACGCGCGCTTCGAACCCGTCGACACGCACCTGAGCACGGTCGACGTGTTCGACGTGACGTTCGCGGGGTTCGGCGGTCACCCCGTCAAAGGTTGGCTGATATTGCCCGCCGGGACGACCGAGCCGCTGCCCGCCGTCGTCGAGTACATCGGATACGGCGGCGGCCGTGGTCTCCCGCACGAGCGTCTGCTGTGGTCGGCGGCGGGCTTCGCGCACTTCGTGATGGACACCCGGGGCCAGGGCAGCGGCGGTTCGGCGGGCGACACCCCCGACCCGGTCGGCAGCGGGCCCGCCTACCCCGGCTATATGACGCGCGGCATCGAGGACCCCCACGAGTACTACTACCGGCGCGTCTTCACGGACGGCGTCCGGGCCGTCGAGGCGGCCCGTTCACATCCGCTGGTGGACTCCTCGCGGGTCGCCGCGGTCGGCGGCAGCCAGGGCGGCGGGATCACGCTCGCCGTCGGCGGGCTCGTCCCCGACCTGGCGGCGATCGCGCCGGACGTGCCGTTCCTGTGCGACTTCCCGCGCGCCACGACCATCACGGACCGCCCGCCGTACCGCGAGATCGCGCTCTACATGAAGGCGAAGCGCGGCTGCGAGGAGCGCGTCTTTCGTACGCTCTCCTACTTCGACGGCGTGCACTTCGCCGCGCGGGGCACGGCGCCCGCGCTCTTCTCGACGGCTCTCGAGGACCTGACGTGCCCGCCGTCCACTGTGTTCGCGGCCCACAACTCCTATGCGGGCTCCGAGCGTTCGATGGAGGTGTACTCCTTCAACGATCATGAGGGCGGTGGCCCCTACCAGCAGAGTGTCCAACTCCGCTGGATCCCGGAGCACTTGAAGGGCTGACCGGCGCGGAGCTCTCTTGGTCACGCGCCCTTGTCATGGTTCGGTCGGACCGGCTAACTTGCCGCCTTGTCGTGTGTCTGACGTGACTGTTCTGACGTGACTGTTCTGACGTGACTGTGATGTGTGTGACTGAGGGGGCTCCCATGGCCGTACGCGGTCGGCACCGCCGGTATCAGCCGAACCGGATCAACCGTGCCTCGTTGACCGTCACGGCGGGCGGCGCGGGGATGGCGCTCCCCTTGATCGCCACGGGCACGGCGGACGCGGCCGACGCCGACACCTGGAACAAGGTCGCGGCCTGCGAGTCCACCAACAACTGGAGCATCAACACCGGAAACGGCTTTTTCGGCGGCCTCCAGTTCACGCAGTCCACCTGGGAGGCGTACGGCGATACCGCCTACGCCCCGCGCGCCGACCGCGCCACCAAGGACCAGCAGATAGCCGTCGCCGAGAAGGTCCTCAAGGCGCAGGGCCCCAGGGCCTGGCCGGTCTGCTCGGAGCGGGCGGGCCTGACGCGGGGCGGCGACGCGCCCGACGTCAAGCCGATGGGCGGCCACAAGGCGGAGCCCAAGGCCCCCCAGCGCAAGGCCAAGGACGTCAAGCCGGAAGTGACCCCGCAGTCCACCGCGGGCCGCGGGCAGTTGTACACGGTCGTCCGCGGCGACACGCTCTCCGGGATCGCCGAAGAGCGCCGGGTCAGCGGTGGCTGGCGGCAGTTGTACGACGCCAACCGCAAGGCGATCGGTGGCGACCCCGACCTGATCACGCCGGGCCAGCGGCTCGCGCTGCAGGCCTCGCAGAAGAAGGCAGACCAGCAGGAGTCCGCGCCCAAGCAGCGGACGGAGCCGAAGCAGCGGGCCGAGCAGAAGCCGAAGGCCGAGCCCAAGAAGGCGAAGGCAGAGCCGAGGAAAGCGAAGCCCGCCCAGGCCTCACAGGGCTTCTCCGCACCCGTGGCGGCCTCACCGAGCACCCCGTACCGCGCTGCGGGCGGATCCTGGTCCAAGGGCTACCACACGGGAGTCGACTTCCCCGTGGCCACCGGCACTTCGGTGAAGTCCGTCGCCGCGGGCACGGTGGTCTCGGCCGGCTGGGGCGGCTCGTACGGCTACGAAGTGGTGATCCGGCACGCCGACGGCAAGTACTCCCAGTACGGCCATCTCTCGGCGCTCACCGTGAAGGCCGGGCAGAAGGTGGGCGCGGGCCAGCGCATCGCGCGCTCGGGGTCCACCGGCAACAGCACAGGGCCGCATCTGCACTTCGAGGTGCGGACGGGGCCCGGATTCGGGTCCGACGTCGATCCGCTCGCGTACCTGCGGGCCGGCGGCGTCCGGGTCTGACGCGGACCGAGGCGGACTGACCGAGGCCTTAGAGAGCTCTTGAAAGACCGAAGCCCCTGGGATTTCCCAGGGGCTTCGGGCCGTGCGGGCCGGCTCGGCTCAGGAGCCGATGTGCTCGCGGCCGTGGCGGAACGGCACCCGTCGGTGCGACCCGGTCGGGAGCTGGGAAGGCACCGCCCGCAGTTCGTCGGCGCGCGGCTCGACGGGCACGGTGTCCGTCGCCACCGGACCGCCCTTGGCCACCGGTGCCGTCGGCGCCGGAGCACCCTGCGCCGCGCCGATCCGCTCCGTGGTCAGCAGGATCAGACCGCCCGCCGCGACGACGCCGAAGCCCAGGGCGACGGCCGTACCCGCCGTGCCGTAGCGGAACGATTCACCGAAGAGCGTGAGGCCCACCGCGGCCGCCACGACCGGATTCACGACCGTCACCGTCGACAGCGGCGCCGCCAGGCCCGCGCCCCGGTACGAGGCCTGCGAGATCAGCACACCGGCCGAGGCAAGGACGGCGATCACGGCGAGGCTCGGCACCTGATGCGTCAGGGGTACGTTCGCCTCCAGGTCCACCGCCACCGTCTTGGTGAACACCGAGGCGATACCGAAGGCGACGCCCGCCGCGCTCGCAAGGAGCACGCTGCGCACCACCGGATGCCGGTGCACCGCGTGCGCAAGGACGATGAGCGCCACCACGCCGCCCGCGGTCATGAGGCCCACCATGAGCCGCTCGGCGCTGTCGAGGGACTGCGCGTCGGCCGACTGCGTCAGCGAGAGCAGCCCGGCAAGACCTATGGTCGCCATGATCGCGCCGCGCCAGGCGGTGGCCCCCGCCTTGCGGCGGACGAAGAGCGCGGCCATCGGCAGGGCGAAGACTATGGTCAGGGCGCCAAGGGGCTGCACGAGGCTCAGCGGCCCGTACGCGAGCGCCACCACGTGAAGCAGCGCACCGAGGCCGTTCAGCGCGATGGCGACCCACCAGGCGCCGCGGCGCAGCGGGGCGTACCGCCGCTCCGGCGTGCTCACGGCGACGCGCTCCTGCAGAATGGCCCCGCCCGCGTAGGCCACGGCGGAGACGAGAGAGAGCAGCACGGCGAGCGTGAGGGCACTCATGAGGTGCTCCACGGCTTGCGTTGCGCCCCCTGGTGGGCCCGGGGCGTCCGGTGCGGCGAACGGTCGGCTTCCATACCCACTACGATCTCGCGGATTTCGCTCCACGTCGTCGTACCTCAGCAGGCATTGGGTCCTACTACCGATGGAGTACGACCCGGGAGATGTCCTCCCCCGGGTGGGTTACGTAATGATTCGTTGGATCATCCAGAATCTCGAAAATCCTTGCGTGAGGGACCCTCTGAACACCCTCATCCAGGCCACTGGGCGCGGTGTGGGCGCGCCTGCGCACCTCTTTCGGGGACCTGTCCTTCTACGTCGCTCCCAGCCCCTTCAGCGCCTGCCTACGGGCTTACGGTCATGGCACCTGACCTGGGATTTTGTAGTGCCCGACCATATTCTTGACCCCCGTGGAAAGGGGTCCGGATGAACCGGAACATACGCACCGTCGACGACGTCATGAAGCTCATGGACGGCCTGTTCGCGCCAGAAGCCGACCGCTGGACCGCTGACGCGGCAAGCTGGTGGGACGGTTTCTACACCGACCGCGAACGGCCTGTGCCGTTCTTCGTGGCGAAACCGGACGAGAACCTCGCCTCGTACGTCGACCGGGGTCTGCTCACGCCGGGCCGGGCCCTCGATCTGGGCTGCGGTCCCGGCCGCAACGCGCTGTATCTGGCCTCCCTGGGCTTCCAGGTGGACGCCGTAGACCTCTCCCCGGCGGCCGTCGCCTGGGCCGAGGAGCGGGCCCGCGAGGCCGGGGCGGACATCCGGTTCCACCGCGGTGACGCCTTCGCCCTCACGGAAGCCGAGCTGAGCGGCCCCTACGACCTGATCCACGACTCGGGCTGCTTCCACCACTTGCCGCCCCACCGCCGCGTCAGCTACCTCTCCCTGCTCGACCGCGCCCTCGCCCCCGGCGGCCACCTCGCCCTCACCAGCTTCGCCGCCGGAGACGCGGGCTCCGGTTCCGAACTGCCCGACGAGGACTTCTACCGCGCGTCCGGACTCCAGGGCGGCCTCGCCTACACGCCGGAGTCCCTGCGCTGGATCTTCCGTGACCTCACGGAGGTCGAACTGCGCCGCATGCGCGACGAACCGGCCGACTCCGCGTACTTCGGTGAGCCCTTCCTCTGGACGGCCCTGTTCCGCCGGGAGCCCTAGGCCGTGTCTTCAATGTAGTTGCGCGGGATGATGGGCATTGTGAGCCGACGCTATGAACTGACCGATGAGGAATGGGAGTTGTTACGTC
>NZ_JBHTSF010000241.1:0-9995 GCF_042795295.1 Streptomyces sp. NPDC056486 | reverse complement strand
CTCTTCCCGAGGTGAGTCTTATGGTTGCCGGCCCCGAGTTGATCTCTCCCAAATCGTCCCGTGTCAGTGCTGCCCGGCGGCTCGGCAAGCGGAACTTTCGGGGTAAGGAGCGGCTGTTTCTCGCCGAAGGGCCGCAGGCCGTGCGGGAGGCCGCCGCGGCCGCCACGGACAAGGCCACGCTCGTCGAGCTGTTCGCGACCGTCGAGGCCGCCGAGCGCTATGCCGACATCGTCGGCGAGGCCCGTACCGCCGGTGCCCGCCTGCACCTGGCGGACGAGGACGTCATCGCCGACATCTCGACGACCGTGACGCCGCAGGGGCTCGTCGGTGTCTGCCGGTTCATCGACACCCCCTTCGACAGCATCCTCGCCGCGAGGCCCAAGCTGGTCGCCGTCCTCGCGCACGTCCGTGACCCCGGGAACGCCGGCACCGTGCTGCGGTGCGCCGACGCGGCGGGGGCCGACGCGGTCGTCCTGACGGACGCCTCCGTGGATCTCTACAACCCCAAGTGCGTGCGCGCGTCGGTCGGCTCGCTGTTCCATCTGCCCGTCGCCGTCGGCGTACCCGTCGAGCAGGCCGTCCAGGGTCTCAAGGACGCGGGCGTACGTATCCTCGCGGCCGACGGAGCGGGCGAGGACGACCTCGACGACGAGCTCGACAAGGGCACCATGGGCACCCCGTCCGCCTGGGTCTTCGGCAACGAGGCCTGGGGGCTCCCGGAGGAGACCCGCGCACTCGCCGACGCCGTGGTGCGCGTTCCGATCCACGGCAGAGCCGAAAGCCTCAATCTCGCCACGGCGGCGGCCGTGTGCCTCTATGCCTCCGCCCGTGCACAGCGAGCGGCTGGAGGGTGCCGTTCCGTCACCGGCAGCTAGTAGGGTGACGGGCTCGGAGGCCTCCTGCGCCGGTCCGAGAGGTGGGGTAGGGGAATGAGCATCGGCACGAGCAGATCACCGGGAGTACAGGACGTCCTGCGTACTCGCGCGGACCATGGCGCCCTCGGTGACCTCGGCGGGCTCGGCCTCGACCCGGACGACCTGCCCGACGGCCTCGTCGTCGCGGACGAGTCGGGTCACGTCATCTGCTTCAACGCCGCCGCCGTGCGCATCACCGCGACGCACGCAGCCGACGCCCTGGGCGCGCCGCTGGAACGCGCCCTTCCTTTAGAAGACCTCGAAGGCCGCCGCTGGTGGCAGCTGACCGATCCGTACGGCGGCCTCGCCACCCGTTTCGCCCAGCCCGAGCGCAATCTGCTGCTCCCCGGCGGGCGTGAGGTCCTCGTCTCCGCGCGCTATGTGCGCACCGCGCCCACCGGCCCGGTCCGCCGCGTCGTCGTCTCCATCCGTGACACCGAAGCCCGCCGCCGCACCGAGCGAAGCCACGCGGAGCTGATCGCCACCGTCGCCCACGAGCTCCGCTCGCCCCTCACCTCCGTGAAGGGCTTCACGGCGACGCTGCTCGCCAAGTGGGAGCGCTTCACCGACGACCAGAAGAAGCTGATGCTGGAGACGGTGGACGCCGACGCCGACCGCGTCACCCGGCTCATCGCCGAGCTCCTCGACATCTCGCGCATCGATTCCGGACGGCTGGAACTGCGCCGTCAGCCCGTCGACATCGGTGCCGCCGTCGGCCGCCACATCCAGGCCCATGTCGCCTCGGGCCAGGACGCGGACCGCTTCCTCGTCCGGGTCCAGCAGCCGATGCCCGACCTCTGGGCCGATCCCGACAAGATCGACCAGGTGCTCAGCAACCTGCTGGAAAATGCCGTGCGGCACGGCGAAGGAACCGTCACCATCGACGTGGCACCCTCGGCGTCCTCGCGTGAGCGGGGCGGGGCGGAAACGGCCGTGACCGTGAGCGATGAGGGAGCCGGTATTCCGGAAGAATCGATGGGCCGTGTCTTCACCCGCTTCTGGCGGGGCAGCAAACGCGGCGGGACGGGACTCGGCTTGTACATCGTGAAGGGCATCGTGGAGGCGCACGGCGGGACGATCGTCGTCGGCCGCGCGCCCGGTGGCGGCGCCCAGTTCCGATTTACGTTGCCCGTGAGCACTCCGGCGTATCTTCTCTGATCTTCCCTGGTCATCTCTGATCAGCGCTGATCACTTCTGATCCGCCCGAGCATCGCCCGCGGGCTCATTCACCTGCGCCACCCCCGTTAGACTCGATCCTTGGCACGTTTGCGTCCCCCTATGTGGACGATTCGTCTCCGAGTCGTAGACGGGGACCATCACCAGCCAACCGGAAGCACGGGAAGAGATGTCGGCACCGAACAAGTCGTACGACCCTGTTGAGGTCGAGGCACTGAAACCTGAAGAGATCGAGCGCATGCGGGACGAGGCGCTCGCCGCCTTCGCCGCCGCGGGCGACCTCGAACAGCTCCAGGAGGCCAAGGTCGCGCACACCGGCGGCACCTCGCCGCTGGCCCTCGCCAACCGCGAGATCGGTGCGCTGCCCCCGCAGGCCAAGGCCGAGGCCGGCAAGCGCGTCGGCATGGCGCGCGGCGCGGTCAGCAAGGCGCTCGCCGCCCGGCAGAGCGAGCTCGAGGCCGAGCGCGACGCCCGGGTGCTCGTCGAGGAGGCAGTGGACGTCACGCTGCCCTACGACCGCGTCCCGGCCGGTGCCCGGCACCCGCTGACCACGTTCATGGAGCGCGTGGCGGACGTCTTCGTCGCCATGGGCTACGAGATCGCGGAGGGCCCCGAGGTCGAGGCGGAGTGGTTCAACTTCGACGCCCTGAACTTCACCCCGGACCACCCGGCCCGGCAGATGCAGGACACGTTCTTCGTCGAGGGCCCGAAGGGTACTGAGGGTGGGGGCACCTCCCAGGCTTTCGGCTCTGGGGGAGAGTCCGGTGTCGTGCTGCGCACGCACACCTCTCCGGTGCAGGCCCGCGCGATGCTCGACCGCGAGCCGCCCGTCTACATCGTCTGCCCCGGCCGTGTGTACCGCACGGACGAGCTGGACGCGACGCACACCCCGGTCTTCCACCAGATCGAGCTGCTCGCCGTGGACGAGGGCCTGACCATGGCCGACCTCAAGGGCACCCTGGACCACATGGTCCAGTCGCTCTTCGGGGCGGACATGAAGACGCGCCTGCGCCCGAACTACTTCCCGTTCACCGAGCCGTCCGCCGAGATGGACATGGTCTGCTACGTCTGCCGTGGCGAGTCCGTGGGCAACCCCGACCGCCCCTGCCGCACCTGCGGCAGCGAGGGCTGGATCGAGCTGGGCGGCTGCGGCATGGTCAACCCGAAGGTGCTCACCGCCTGCGGCGTCGACCCCAAGAAGTACAGCGGATTCGCCTTCGGGTTCGGCATCGAACGGATGCTGATGTTCCGCCACAACGTCGAAGACATGCGAGACATGGTCGAGGGTGACGTCCGGTTCACCCGGCCCTTCGGGATGGAGATCTGATGCGGGTCCCGCTTTCCTGGCTGCGGGAGTACGTCGATCTCCCCGCCACCGAGACCGGCCGTGACGTACAGGCCAAGCTCGTCGACGTCGGCCTCGAGGTCGAGACCGTCGAGCAGATCGGCGCAGGTCTCACAGGACCGCTCGTCGTCGGCAAGGTCCTCACCATCGAGGAACTGACGGAGTTCAAGAAGCCCATCCGCTTCTGCACCGTCGACGTCGGCTCCGCCAACGGCACGGGCGAGCCGCAGGAGATCGTCTGCGGCGCACGGAACTTCGCCGTCGGCGACAAGGTCGTCGTCGTGCTTCCCGGCGCCGTCCTGCCCGGCGACTTCAAGATCGCCGCGCGCAAGACGTACGGCAAGACCTCGCACGGCATGATCTGCTCCGGCGACGAGCTGGGCATGGGCGACGACGGAAGCGGCGGCATCATCGTCCTTCCGCCCGAGCACGAGGTCGGCACCGACGCCATCAAGCTGCTCGAACTGGTCGACGAGGTCCTGGACATCGCCGTCACGCCCGACCGCGGCTACGCCCTGTCGATGCGCGGTGTCGCCCGCGAGACCGCGATCGCGTACGGCCTGCCGCTGCGCGACCCGGCGCTCCTGGACGTGCCCGCGCCGAACGCCTCCGGCTACCCGGTCAAGGTCTCCGACCCGATGGGCTGCGACCGCTTCACGGCGCGCACGGTCACCGGTCTTCGGCCCGAGGCCCGCTCGCCGATCTGGCTCCAGCGCCGCCTGCAGAAGGCGGGCATGCGCCCGATCTCGCTCGCCGTCGACATCACGAACTACGTGATGCTGGAGCTCGGCCAGCCCCTGCACGCCTACGACCGCTCCCGCATCGAGGGCACCATCGGTGTCCGCCGTGCCGAGCAGGGCGAGAAGTTCACGACGCTCGACGGCACCAAGCGCGTCCTGGACGCCGAGGACCTGGTCATCACCGACGACCGCGGCCCGATCGGCCTCGCGGGCGTCATGGGCGGCGCCAACACCGAGATCGCGGATCACGCGGAGGCCTCGGGCACCACCGACGTGGTCATCGAGGCCGCGCACTTCAACGCGATCTCCATCGCCCGCACGGCCCGGCGCCACAAGCTGCCCTCCGAGGCGGCCAAGCGCTTCGAGCGCGGCGTCGACCCGCAGGCCGCTTCCGCCGCCGCGCAGCGCACGGTCGACCTGCTCGTCGCGCTCGCGGCCGGCACCGCGGAGCCCGGGGTCACCGAGGTCATCGCGCCCTCCGCGCCCCACACGATCAGCATGCCCGCCGATCACCCGGACAAGGTCGCCGGTGTGGTCTACGGCCGTGAGACCGTCGTCCGCCGCCTGCAGGAAGTCGGCTGCGACGTCTACGGCCAGGACGCCCTGACCGTCACCGTGCCCTCCTGGCGTCCCGACCTCGCCGAGCCGAACGACCTCGCCGAAGAGGTCATCAGGCTCGAGGGGTACGAGAACCTCCCGTCCACGCTGCCCAAGCCCCCCGCGGGCCGCGGCCTGACCGACCGGCAGCGCCTGCACCGCCGCATCGGCCGCGCGCTTGCCGGGAGCGGATTCGTCGAGGCGCCGACCTACCCGTTCATCGGCGAGCAGATCTTCGACCAACTTGGCCTTGAGCCCGGCGACCCCAAGCGCCGGGTCGTGAAGCTGGTCAACCCGCTCTCCGACGAGGAGCCCGCTCTTCGTACGACGCTGCTTCCCGGGCTGCTCGGCGCGCTGCGCCGCAACGAAGGGCGCGGCAGCCACGACCTGGCGCTCTTCGAGACGGGGCTCGTCTTCCAGCCCCGCGCCGAGGCCCGCGTCGCGGTGCGTCTTCCCGTCGACCGGCGTCCCACCGTCGAGGAGATCGCCTCCCTGACCGAGGCGCTCCCCGTGCAGCCGCGGCACGCCGCCGTCGTTCTCGCGGGCGCCCGCGAGCAGGCAGGCTGGTGGGGCAAGGGCCGTCCCGCCGAGTGGTCCGACGCCGTCCAGGCCGCGCGCGACCTGGCCGCCGAGTCGGGCACCGAACTGATCGTGCGCCAGGGGCAGTACGGCCCGTGGCACCCGGGCCGGTGCGCCGAGCTCGCCGTCGTGATCGACGGTGCGGAGCACGTCATCGGGTACGCGGGCGAGCTGCACCCGCGCGTCGTCAAGACGCTCGGTCTTCCCGCGCGCACCTGCGCGATGGAGCTCGACCTGGACCGTCTCGAGGACGCGAGCGCCGGTGTCCCGCAGGGGCCGAAGATCTCCACCTTCCCCGTCGCGACGCAGGATGTCGCGCTCGTCGTCGACGGAGGAGTCCCCGCCGCCGACGTCGAGAAGGTGCTGCGCGAGGGCGCGGGTGAACTCCTCGAGTCCATCCGCCTGTTCGACGTCTTCACCGGCGAGCAGATCGGTGCGGGCAAGAAGTCCCTCGCGTACGCGCTGCGCTTCCGCGCCGCCGACCGCACGCTGACCGTCGACGAGGCCTCCGCGGCCCGTGACGCGGCCGTCGCCCTGGCGACGGAGCGGATGGGCGCGGTGCTGCGCGGAGCGTAGTCACCGCCAGTAGTCGCCACCAGGCGCACGAGGGGCGCACAAGAGGCACAAAGAAGGGCGTATCCGGACCTCCGGATACGCCCTTCACTCGTTTGAGTGGCAAGTAAGCCCTCTCTGTCCCGATCGGCTCAGGCGGTCGACAGAATCGGTCCCGCCGCGGCCCAGTGATCCCCGCGGTGCGCGGTCTGCACGCTGAACAGGGCCTTAGGGGGGCCGTCGGCATGATCGGTATCAGGGCTGGAACTCCCCGCCGGGCGCTGCTCCGGGCGAGGAGCCGGACCAGGCTCAGGGCGAGGGCCGGGGCGAGGGCCGGGCCGCGGACCGGGACGCGGGTGCCCCGTGTGGACCCGCCGCGGCTCCGGCGCGTTCTCCACCTCGGCCTTCCTGTGGTGTGGGGCGCGGCGGTGGTCACGTACAGACTCGTCTGCCCGCTCGCCCGGGATGACAGCCTCGAAGCGCGGATCGTCAGCAGCGCGGTGTTACTCACGGTCGGCGCCGGTCTGATTCTGCACGTCCGCGGCGCGCTGCTGCGGGAGCTGCGTCAGCTCCGTGAGATCGCGGGCGCCGCGCAGAACGCCCTGCTGCGCCCGCTGCCGCCACGTGTCGAGGGCCTCACGGTCGCGGCAGGGCAGCTCTCCGCGTCACACGGCGCCTCGGTCGGCGGCGATCTGTACGAGGTGGTCGCCACCGACCACGGCGTCCGCGTCGTCATGGGCGACGTGCGCGGGCACGGTCTGACCGCCATCGGTACGGCCGCCGCCGTGCTCGGCAGCTTCCGCGAGGCGGCGCACGACGAGGCGCAACTGCCGCACGTGCTCAGAAAGTTGGAGCGCGCCCTGGGGCGGCACCTGCGGGAGCGGTCGAGGGCCGAGCATCCGGCGAGCGGGGTCGCGGCTCCGGACAGTCCGGTGGTCGAGGAGTTCGTCACCGTGCTCCTGATGGAGATCGGTCCGGACGGCGAGATGACCGCGCTCAACTGCGGCCACCCCTGGCCGTACCGCCTGAGCGGGCGCGCCGAGCCGGTCAGGGGCGGGGTGCCGCTGCCGCCGCTCGGCCCTTTCCCGCTCCCCGCCGAACTGCCCGTTCTGCACTGCGGATGGCTCCTTGCGGGGGAGGCGCTCGTGCTGCATACGGACGGCATGGAGGACGCGCGGGACGCGGGCGGACGGTTCTTTCCGCTTCAGGAGGTGCTCACCGAAGCGGCGCGGGTCCCGCCGGTCGTGCCGCAGACCGTGATCCGCATGGTCTACGCCGAACTCCTGCGCCACACAAGGCGGTTGCCCGCCGACGATGCCGCGCTGCTTGTGCTGCGCAACAACCGCCGACGGGTGCCCCTGCAGCAGGGCGAGACGGTGCGCCGGGAAAGCACCATGACGTGACGCACCGCCGGTTTCCACCGGCCATGCGTCGTCCGTCCCCGCCTTGGAAATGTCGGGCAGACAGCGGGGCGGACGACGCCAGTGAGGGCCGCCGCACTTTTTGAGGGGGAGCCGGCGGCCCGGCCGGCCTCCTTGTGAGGAATCTCAGTCAAGCGTGACAGGAGTGGTGACGGCAGAGCGCGCACCCCCCGGATTCGGGCACTCCGTTCACACCCCGTGTGAAGTCACCTCTACTACGCTTGCCGTACCGAGTCACCGGAGGGCCTCCATGCAGCCCAATACCCTGCTCGACGCGATCCTCGACGAAGCGGGAATCTCCCACGCGGGCCTGGCTGCCCACGTCAATCAGGCAGGGAAGAGGCGAGGCCTCGCCCTGCGTTACGAACACACCGCCGTATCCAGGTGGTTGAAGGGCCAGCGCCCGCGCGGCCAGGTGCCCGACCTGATCTGTGAAGTCCTCGCGGGGCGGCTCCAGCGCACCGTCACCCTGGACGACATCGGCCTCGGAGTGCCCGGTCTGCCGGCCGCGGCATTCGGCTCCATGGCCTCGACGCTGTCGGGTTTCGTGGAGCGGGCCACCGCGCTGTGGCGCTCCGACGAACAGCAACGCCCGCATCTCCTTGGCGCACCCGCCGTCACGGGAACACCCGCGGTGATGCCTGTCTGGGAGTGGGAGAACCCTCCCGAGGACGTGGATGTCTCGCGCGGCGGCAGGCACCCGGTGAGCACGGCCGACATCGACATGATGCGTGCGGCCCGTGCCCACTACGAGCAGATGTACCGCAAGACCGGCGGCATCGCGACCCGCACCCGCATCGTCGGCTTCCTCAACGCCGAGGCCGCGCCCCTGCTGCGCGGCAGCTACACGGACGAGACGGGCCGCCAACTGCACAGATCCACCGGCGGGTTGGTGGCCATCGCGGGCATCTGTGCCTACGACTCGGACGCGCACGGCCTGGCCCAGCGCTACTTCCACCAGGCCCTGCGGCTCGCGAAGGCCAGCGGGGACAGGGGCCTTGGCGCCTATGTCATCGCGCTCCTCGTCAACCAGTCGCTGTACATGCGCGAGTACCGTCAGGCGGTCGCCTTCGCGGAGGCCGCGCTGCGTGCCGCGGGGCGCGATCTCACCCCGGCTCTCGCCTCCGACCTCTACGCCATGCAGGCGAAGTCGTACGCACACCTGGGTGACGGCAGCAGCGCGCTGTCCTGCATCCGGCGTGCGGAGGTCGCCGCGGAACGTATCCGGCGTGGACGCGAGCCGGACGAGACCGGCTATGTCCAGCCCGGACTCGTCAACGTACAAGTGGCGGAGGCACTGCTCAGTCTGGGCGACCTCGCAGGGGCGTACGAACACGCGGCGGCGGCGGTGGACACACCTGCACATGACCGGGGCCGGGTCCATCGGCTCGCCATGCTCAGCCAGATCGAACTGCGTCAAGGGAACACCGACGAGGCGGTGGCCACGGCGGTGGAAATGGCGGAGCAGGCGCGGGGTATGGAGTCCCATCGGCTGCGTGACCGGCTCCGGGCCGTACGGGAGTATCTGGTGCGCAGCGACTGCGCGGGCACGTCCGAGGCGGCCGAACTCATCGACGGAGCGCTGCGCGTGCCCCTGTGATGCGCACCGCGCGTACGCCGGTGACGACCCTCGGCGAGCGCTGAACCCCCCGGCCGTTCACACGCTGCTCTGACCAACCTCCTGCTGCGATATTGCCATCTACTCGGCGGAAGGTGGCAGAACCGTGCAGTGGACGAAACAAAGCGAACAAACTGTGTATGGAAACCGATGGTTCACGGTCAATCTGGCAGATGTGGAACTGCCCGACGGCCGGCACCTCGATCACTTCCTGATAAAGCTGCGGCCCGTGGCCGTGGCCACCGTCGTCAACGAAGCCAACGAAGTGCTTCTGCTGTGGCGGCACCGTTTCATCACCGACAGCTGGGGCTGGGAACTCGCCGCGGGCGTCGTCGAGGACGGCGAGGACATCGCGTATGCGGCCGCCCGGGAAATGGAGGAGGAGACCGGCTGGCGGCCGGGCCCGTTACGACACCTGATGAGTGTCGAGCCGTCCAATGGGCTCACCGACGCCAAGCACCACATCTACTGGTCGGATGAGTGCACCTACATCGGTCATCCCGAGGACGACTTCGAGTCCGACCGCCGTGAGTGGGTCCCACTCAAACTCGTCCCTGACATGGTGGCGCGGGGCGAAGTACCGGCCGCCAACATGGCGGCGGCGCTCCTGCTCCTGCACCACCTGCGACTGGGCCAGGACACGCACTAACGGCCGATGGCCTGCCAGACCGCCACGGCGAGCGCACCGACCGCCGTCAGGGCGAGAAGGGCGGGCAGCGGCCAGCGTGTGTGTTCCAGCGCGGCGATACGTACGGTCAGGTCGTCCTGGTTCTTGACGCTCTGTTCGTCATGTTGGGTGAGCAACGCCAGCTGTCCGTCGACGCGGGCGAGGCCCACGTCCAAGCTGCGACGTAACTCTGCGAGTTCTTCGGGGACCACGCGAAGGTCGGGGTCGGCGGTCACAAGTCGGCTCCATTCTGTAGCTGTTTATCCCCCTGATGCGCACAGAAAGTCAACTCGCCTGGTGGCCAGGGCGACAGAGTGTGCGAAGGGCATATGCGAGCCCAGCGCGCACACGGTGTGTGAACGCCGCGGGCCCGGCACTCGATCGAG
>NZ_JBHTSF010000240.1:0-10290 GCF_042795295.1 Streptomyces sp. NPDC056486 | reverse complement strand
CTACCTGCACACCCTGCGCCGCGCCCCGCGCCCCGTCAGGACGTCTTCAGCGCCTGCGCCATCTCCGTCAGCTGACCGAACGGCGCCGTGCCCGCGACCACCGTCGTCGCGCCCTTGTCCTCGCGCACCAGGGCGTCGTACGTCTGCCCCTTGTAGCGGTGCCACGTCTGGCCGCCGATCTCCTCGGTGGCCTTCGTCCGCACGGCCCGCTGCGTGACCTCGTCGATGAACTTGGTCGGCTTCGCCGTGGACTGCTTGACCACGACGTACTCACCGGACGGGTCGAGGAAACCCAGGTGCCAGCTGTCGCCCTTGGTGCCGTCGAACCGAACCGACGTCGGCTTCCACTCCTTGGCCAGGCCCTCGGGGGCCGCCACCGGATAGGCCGCCGCCCGCCGCGCGCTCAGCAGCTCGACTCTGTAGTCGACGCGCTTGACGGGGCTCTTGGAGTCGTCATGCGGGATGAAGACGTACATCGCACCGGCCACGAGGGTGATCACCGCCATCGACCACAGCATGTTCCGTACGGTCTGCTTGCCTTGTCTGCCTGCCACGCCCCCATGTTCTCAGGCGCCGGACAAAGCTCTTCCCCCGGTGCCGCCCAAGTGCCGCCCAAGTGCCCGATCCGCTCATGCGTGGGGCCCTCTGCTCATTTTGTCGGCCTGCGGATAGAGTCGTGGCACACCCTCATCCGGCCGTCGTCGTATCAGCAGAAAGGTGCGCTCCGATGACCGAGCATCAGCATCATCTCCCTTCCGAGCTCGAAGTCTCTCCCGAGGCTCCCGACCGCAACCTGGCACTGGAGCTCGTCCGGGTCACCGAGGCAGCCGCCATGGCCGCGGGCCGCTGGGTCGGCCGCGGCGACAAGATCGGTGCCGACGGCGCCGCCGTCAGGGCCATGCGGACCCTCGTCTCCACCGTCTCGATGAACGGCATCGTCGTCATCGGTGAGGGCGAGAAGGACGAGGCCCCGATGCTCTTCAACGGAGAGCGGATCGGCGACAGCACCGGCGCGGAGGTCGACATCGCCGTCGACCCGATCGACGGCACGACCCTCTGCGCGAAGGGGATGCCGAACGCCATCGCCGTCCTTGCCGCCGCCGACCGCGGCGCCATGTTCGACCCGTCCGCGGTCTTCTACATGGACAAGCTGGTCACGGGCCCGGAGGCCGCGGACTACGTGGACATCAACGCCCCCGCCTCCGTCAACATCCGCCGCGTCGCCAAGGCCAAGGGCCGTTCGCCCGAGGACGTCACGGTCATGATCCTCGACCGCCCCCGTCACGAGGGCATCGTCAAGGAGATCCGCGAGACCGGCGCGCGCATCAAGTTCATCTCGGACGGCGACGTCGCCGGTTCGATCATGGCCGTGCGCGAAGGCACCGGCGTAGACATGCTCATGGGCATCGGCGGCACCCCGGAAGGCATCATCTCGGCCTGCGCGATCAAGTGCCTGGGCGGTGTGATCCAGGGCAAGCTGTGGCCGAAGGACGCCGCCGAGCGCCAGCGCGCGCTCGACGCGGGGCACGACCTGGACCGCACGCTCTCGACCGACGACCTGGTCCACGGGGACAACGTCTTCTTCGTCGCGACCGGCATCACGGACGGCGAACTGCTCCAGGGCGTTCGCTACGCCGCGGAGACGGCCTCGACCTCGTCCCTGGTCATGCGCTCCAAGTCGGGCACGATCCGCAAGATCGACTCGGACCACCGGCTCAAGAAGCTGCGCGCGTACAGCGCCATTGACTTCGACCGCGCCAAGTAGGACATCGGGCTCGAAGACGTCGCGTACGACAGACACGACAGGTACGACAGAGGGGGCGCTCCGTGCGGGGGTCGCCCCCTCCGCCGTACGACGACAACGTGCGGACGGCTATCCGGCGGCGGCGATCGGGCCCGCGGTCGTGTGCGCGGTCTTCTTGAGCTCCACCTCGCGCCGGCGCCGCCTGGCGAGCACCACGCGGCGCTCAGCGGCCGTGAGGCCGCCCCAGACTCCGTACGGCTCGGGCTGGAGCAAGGCGTGCTCCCGGCACTCGACCATCACGGGACAGCCGCCACAGACGCGCTTCGCGGCTTCCTCGCGGGACAGGCGTGAGGCGGTCGGCTCCTTGGACGGGGCGAAGAACAGCCCGGCCTCGTCTCGTCGGCACACCGCCTCGGTGTGCCATGGGGCGTCTTGGTTCCGATCGCGCACTGGTTCCCGCTGGGCCGGAACGGCGGCGACCTGCAGGGACTGATGCGACGGCTGCAGCACGGGTCTACTCCTGACGACGGCTTCGCGAGCGAGAGACGATGCAGCAAGCTCTACCCGCTGTGCACACGCCTATGCACTGAGTTCCGATGTACGGAAGTTCGCGCCGTCAGCGGCGGGATGCGCCCCTCGATTCCACGGCCGGATGCGCCCCCTGAGTGCACCCCCTCGGCCCTCTCGGCACGATGACCGATCAATGACCGAGATGCTTGCGCAGCTGCTTGTGCAGGTCCCGGACGAGCTTGCCGCGCTTGGGCTTCGCCTCGATGTTGCCCAGGACCGAGAAGCCGTCGACGAAGACCACCGGGGCGTCCCGCTCGGGCGAATCGAGCATGTCCACCTCGAAGTTGCCGAGCACACCGGTGCCGCTGCCCCGCAGCGAGACGTTCTCCGGGACGCGGATCTCCACGTTGCCGAAGACGGAGATCGCCTTGATGACGACCTGCTGCTGCTCGAAGATCGCCTCGCTGAGGTCGATCTCCACATTGCCGAAGATCGCGTACGCGTGCGTGCGGCGGCCCACGCGCCAGCGGCCCTTGCGGACGGAGCTGCTGAAGACCGCGACCAGGTTCTCGTCGGCGACCGGGGGCACCACGCCGTCCGACGGCCGGGAGGGGGCGCGCTCGGGCGCCGCTGTCGCGTGCGCCGCGCCGCTCGCCGCGGGCAAGTCGGCGACCAGCGGCTCCAGTTCACCCATGGTCTTGGCGCGATAGACCCCGTCGATCCGCTCGCTGTGCTCCTCGGCGGTCAGGCGCCCCTCGGCGAGGGCCTCGCGGAGGATGTCCGCGGTGCGGTCCCGGTCGGCGTCCGACGCGCGCAGGCCTGCGGGCCGCGGTTCCGGGTGAGTCTGCTGAGGGCGCTTTTCTAGGTCCACACCACCCAGCGTACCCAAACGCGATAGATCGCGACTACCCCCCGAACCGTCCTACTGAGCCTTACCTCACAGGCTCGGTCCACTTCGCGCGTTCTACGCTGGTTGGCGCGTCGCCAATGGAGGCCGCGCCGCTGTCTGCCGAGTGAGGAATGGCCGTAAATGCCAGAGTTCGAGTACTCCGATCTGCTCCCCCTGGGAGAGGACACCACGCCGTACCGGCTGGTGACCTCCGAGGGCGTCTCCACTTTCGAGGCCGACGGGCGGACGTTCCTCAAGGTCGATCCAGCGGCGCTGCGCACGCTCGCCGCCGAGGCCATCCACGACATCCAGCACTATCTGCGGCCCGCGCACCTGGCCCAGCTGCGGCGCATCGTCGACGACCCGGAGGCGTCGGGCAACGACAAGTTCGTGGCGCTCGACCTGCTGAAGAACGCGAACATCGCGGCGGCGGGCGTGCTCCCCATGTGCCAGGACACCGGCACGGCCATCGTCATGGGCAAGCGCGGACAGAACGTCCTCACCGAAGGTGAGGACGAGAAGGCGCTCTCGCACGGCATCTACGACGCGTACACGAAGCTGAACCTTCGCTACTCGCAGATGGCCCCGCTGAACATGTGGGAGGAGAAGAACACCGGGTCCAACCTCCCGGCCCAGGTCGAGCTGTACGCGACCGACGGCGGCGCCTACAAGTTCCTCTTCATGGCCAAGGGCGGCGGCTCGGCCAACAAGTCGTTCCTCTACCAGGAGACGAAGGCCGTCCTGAACGAGGCCTCCATGATGAAGTTCCTCGAGGAGAAGATCCGCTCCCTGGGCACGTCCGCCTGCCCGCCGTACCACCTGGCGATCGTCGTCGGCGGCACCAGCGCCGAGTTCGCCCTGAAGACCGCGAAGTACGCCTCCGCGCACTACCTGGACGAGCTGCCCGCCGAGGGTTCCCCGACCGGGCACGGTTTCCGGGACCAGGACCTTGAGGAGAAGGTCTTCGAGCTGACGCAGAAGATCGGCATCGGCGCGCAGTTCGGCGGCAAGTACTTCTGCCACGACGTGCGCGTGGTGCGCCTGCCGCGGCACGGCGCCTCGCTGCCCGTCGCGATCGCCGTCTCCTGCTCGGCCGACCGCCAGGCCACCGCGAAGATCACCGCCGAAGGCGTCTTCCTCGAGCAGTTGGAGACGGACCCTGCGCGCTTCCTGCCGGAAACGACGGACGAGGCCCTCAACGAGGACGCCGCGGCCACCGACGTCGTCAAGATCGACCTCAACCAGCCCATGGACGCGATCCTCGCCGAGCTCACCAAGCACCCGGTGAAAACGCGGCTCTCGCTGACCGGCCCCCTCGTCGTGGCCCGCGACATCGCGCACGCCAAGATCAAGGAGCGGCTCGACGCAGGCGAGGAGATGCCGCAGTACCTGAAGGACCACCCGGTCTACTACGCGGGCCCCGCCAAGACCCCCGAGGGCTACGCCTCCGGCTCCTTCGGCCCGACGACGGCAGGCAGGATGGACTCCTACGTGGAGCAGTTCCAGGCTGCGGGCGGCTCGAAGGTCATGCTCGCCAAGGGCAACCGCTCCAAACAGGTCACGGACGCCTGCGACGCGCACGGCGGCTTCTACCTGGGCTCCATCGGCGGCCCGGCCGCGCGTCTCGCCCAGGACTGCATCAAGAAGGTCGAGGTCGTCGAGTACGAGGAGCTCGGCATGGAAGCCGTGTGGAAGATCGAGGTCGAGGACTTCCCGGCCTTCGTCGTGGTCGACGACAAGGGCAACGACTTCTTCCAGAACCCGGCTCCCGAGCCGACGTTCACGCACATCCCGGTGCGCGGCCCCGGCCTGGCGTAGTGGCACGGAGGAGCCCTCTGCGTACAGAGGGCTCCTCCGTGCCGTCGGGTGAACCCCGGAGTACGTTCGGGGCTGGAGTAGGTTCGATGCATGACCAGCGACGCCAGCGCAAGCGCAAGCGGTGAATACCGGATCGAGCACGACTCCATGGGCGAGGTGCGGGTCCCCGCGCACGCCAAATGGCGGGCGCAGACGCAGCGGGCGGTGGAGAACTTCCCCATCTCCGGGCAGCGCCTGGAGCGCGCGCACATCGCCGCACTCGCCCGGATCAAGGCCGCGGCGGCGAAGGTCAACGCGGACCTCGGGGTGCTCGACAAGGACGTCGCGGAGGCGATCGCCGACGCGGCGGGCGAGGTGGTCGAAGGACGCTGGGACGAGCACTTCCCCGTGGACGTCTTCCAGACGGGGTCCGGCACGTCGTCCAACATGAACACGAACGAAGTGCTCGCGACGCTGGCCTCGGAGCGTCTTGGCAGGGACGTCCACCCGAACGACCACGTGAACGCCTCCCAGTCGTCGAACGACGTCTTCCCCTCCTCGATCCACATCGCGGCGACGGGCGCCGTGACGCAGGACCTGATCCCGGCGCTCGAACATCTGGCGAGCGCCCTTGAGCGCAAGTCGGAGGAGTTCGCCGACGTGGTGAAGTCCGGGCGCACGCATCTGATGGACGCGACGCCCGTGACCCTGGGCCAGGAGTTCGGCGGGTACGCGGCGCAGGTGCGCTACGGCGTGGAGCGGCTGCGGTCCTCGCTGCCGCGCCTCGCCGAACTGCCGCTCGGCGGAACGGCCGTGGGCACCGGGATCAACACTCCGCCCGGCTTCTCGGCGGCCGTGATCGAGGAAGTGGCGCGGGCCACGGGGCTCGCGCTGACCGAGGCCAGGGACCACTTCGAGGCCCAGGGCGCGCGGGACGGCATCGTCGAGACCAGTGGGCAGTTGCGGACGATCGGCGTCGGTCTCACGAAGATCGCCAACGACCTGCGCTGGATGGCATCGGGGCCGCGGACCGGGCTCGCCGAGATCAACCTGCCCGATCTGCAACCCGGTTCCTCGATCATGCCGGGAAAGGTGAATCCGGTTATTCCGGAGGCGGCGCTGATGGTCGCCGCGCAAGTCACCGGCAATGACGCGACGGTGGCCGCCGCGGGGGCCGCGGGGAACTTCGAGCTGAATGTGATGCTGCCGGTCATCGCGAAGAACGTTCTGGAGTCCGTGCGGCTCCTCGCCAATGTCTCTCGGCTGCTCGCCGACAGGACGGTGGACGGAATCACCGCGAATGCCGAGCGGGCCCGGGAGTACGCCGAGTCCTCGCCCTCCGTCGTCACTCCGCTGAACAAGTACATCGGGTACGAGGAGGCGGCGAAGGTCGCCAAGAAGACTCAGGCAGACCTGAAGACCATCCGGGAGGTCGTGCTCGAAGGCGGGTACATCGAGCGGGGCGACCTCACGCTGACGCAGCTGGACGAGGCGTTGGACGTGCTGCGGATGACGCGTCCGTAGGGCAATTCTCTTTAAGCACGGCCGTAGGGCGATTTTCTTTACGCCCTGGCAGGTTCTGTAGCACCTGCCAGGGCGGCGACTAATATCTCTGCATGACAGACCTCACCACGCCGCCAACGACGAGCAGCGAAGCAGCACGCTGGGCCCCCGGCTCCCATGTGTTGTGGCGGTACAAGGAAAACGCCGGGAACGGAATTCACATCTGCCGGCCCGTCACGGTCGTGCAGGACACCGAAGAGCTGCTCGCCGCGTGGATGGCCCCCGGGACGGAATGCGTGAAGCCCGTTCTCGCCGACGGCACTCCCGTTCACCATGAGCCCCTGGCCACCCGCTACACCAAGCCCCGCGCGCTGCTTAGGGACCACTGGTTCGGTACCGGCGTACTGAAGTTGGCCCGGCCCGCCGAGCCGTGGTCGGTGTGGCTGTTCTGGGATCCGGGATGGCAGTTCAAGAACTGGTACGTGAACCTGGAGGAGCCGCGCACCCGGTGGGCCGGAGGCATCGATTCCGAGGATCACTTTCTGGACATCTCTGTGCGCCCTGACCGGACCTGGCAGTGGCACGACGAGGACGAGTTCGTCCAGGCTCAGCGCGCCGGCCTCATGGAACCGGGAAAGGCGCAGGAAGTGCGGGCCGCCGGGCGCGCGGCCATCGAGGTGATCCGTTCCTGGGGACTGCCGTTTTCGGACAACTGGCAGCACTGGCGCCCCGATCCGGACTGGGCGATTCCATCACTTCCCGATGACTGGGACCGCACTCCCACACATGTGACGTCATGAGACCCTTGATGCGCCCCCATGGTTCAAACGTAGGATCGTCCTCCGCAAGGGCGCACAGCAGCAACTCAGCAGCAACTCCCTGAGCTTGCGCGTTGCCTGACAGCATGTCATCGAGGGGCGGCAGAACGTGAGCGAGGCGAGCGAGGTCGACAGTTACGGCGGGCCACCCGGCGTACTGCCCGACCGGAAAGGGCAGGCCGAAGCCTTCGACGCCATCGGACAGCACTACGACGACGCCTTCCCGCACAAGGACGGCCAGCTGGCCGCCGGGCAGCGGCTCGTCGACGTGCTGCCGCCCGGGTCGAGGATTCTCGACGTGGGATGCGGCACCGGCCTGCCGACCGCCCGTCAGCTCACCGACGCCGGTCACGGCGTCCTCGGCATCGACCTCTCGTCCGGCATGCTCGACCTCGCAAGGAAGAACGTTCCGGCGGACAACGCCGAGTTCCGCCTGCTCGACGTGGCGGCGCTGCGGGCCGAAGGGCCTGCCGGGGTCGGTCAGTTCGACGGGATCACGGCGTTCTTCGCACTCTTGATGTTGCCGCGCGACGAGATCCCGTACGCTCTGCGGCTGCTGCACGGACTGCTGCGCCCCGGTGGCCTGCTCGCGCTGTCCATGGTCGAGGCAGACCTGGATGACGCGAGAATTCCGTTCCTGGGTCACGCAATCCGGGTATCCGGTTACCTGCGGGACGAACTGCGGCAGGTCGTACGTGACGCGGGCTTCGACATCATCGACGAGGAAACGTACTCCTACGCCCCGGCGAGTACCGGCGTACCACCCGAGCACCAGATTTTCCTGCACTGCCGACGCGGCTGACCAAAGTAGCCACCGGACACCAAGGCGCAGCCCCGGACGGACGGATTCGAAACGCGTGACGGAGCACTCCATCCCCGACGAGGGCCGACAGCCCCGAGCTGCCCGGCCCGCCGCCCCCGCGGATCCCCGCGGGGAGCCCGCGCGTGCCCGAAAGGCGCGGGACACCCCGGGCGCGGCCGCTTTCCCCGCACAGGCTCAGGCCCGGACGGGCGACCCGGCCGCAGGGCCAAGCGACGAGCACTCCCAGTCGTCGGGCCCCTCGGGACAGCAGCCCGACCCGCACCGGCCGCGCCCCGCCCCCGAGGGCGGGCCCGCACGGCCCGGCCCCGACAAGGCGGCCGGACAGGGCGAAGGGCAGGACATCCTCGACGGCGCCCCCGCGGGCGCCCCCGGCGGTGAGGAGCGGCGTACGGGACAGCCACGGCCGCCGGGCTCGGGCCCCGCGGCGATGCGACGCGACGGCGACCGGCTGCGCTTCGTGGGCGCCGCGACCCGGCGCATCGCCCGCGGCATCGACCTTGACGAGATCGTGATGGGCCTGTGCCGGGCCACGGTGCCGACGTTCTCCGACGCGATACTCGTCTACCTCCGCGACCCGCTGCCGGTCGGCGAGGAGCGGCCCAGCGGCACCCTCGTCCTGCGCCTGCGCCGTACCGACCGGCTGCGCTCGATCGAGGAAGGGGCCGAGGAGCCCGACACCGACGGCGGCACCCTGCCCGCCCTCCAGATGCAGAACGACCTCGTGACGACCGCCGAGCTGTGCGAGGTGAACCCCGGCGGCGCCCTCGCCGAGGTCCTGCGCGGCGTACGCCCGGTCTTCGCCGACGGCCCCGCGGCCCGCGCCGCACTGCCCGAGCTGCTCGGCGACGGCCGCAACGCGCCTGCCGGGCAGCGGACGATCCTCGCCCCGCTGCGGGGCAGGCGCCGGGTGATCGGCGCCGCGGTGTTCCTGCGCCGCCCCGACCGGCCCGCGTTCGAGAACGACGACCTCCTCGTCGCCGCCCAGCTGGCCACGCACAGCGCGCTCGGCATCGACAAGGCCGTGCTCTACGGCCGCGAGGCGTACATCGCCGACGAGCTCCAGCGCACGATGCTGCCCGAGACCCTGCCGCGCCCGACCGGCGTCCGCCTGGCGTCCCGCTACCTCCCGGCCGCCGAGACGGCCCGCGTCGGCGGCGACTGGTACGACGCGATCCCGCTGCCCGGCAGCCGGGTCGCGCTCGTCGTGGGCGACGTCATGGGGCACTCCATGACCTCGGCCGCGATCATGGGCCAGCTGCGGACGACCGCCCAGACCCTGGCCGGGCTCGACCTGCCGCCCCAGGAGGTCCTGCACCACCTGGACGAGCAGGCCCAGCGGCTCGGCTCGGACCGGATGGCCACCTGCCTGTACGCGGTCTACGACCCGGTCGCGCACCGCATCACCATCGCCAACGCAGGGCACCCGCCGCCCGTCCTGCTGCACCTGGGAGGCCGCGCGGAGGTCCTGCGGGTCCCGCCGGGCGCGCCCATCGGCGTGGGCGGCGTCGACTTCGAGGCCGTGGAGCTCGACGCGCCCGCGGGCGCCACCCTGCTGCTCTACACGGACGGCCTGGTCGAGTCCCGTCTGCGTGACGTGTGGACCGGCATAGAGCAGCTGCGCGAACGGCTCGCGGCCACCGCCCAGTTGACGGGCCCGGACCACCCGCCGCCCCTCGAGGCCCTCTGCGACGACGTGCTCGACATGCTCGGCCCCGGCGACCGGGACGACGACATCGCGCTGCTCGCCGCCCGCTTCGACGGGATCGCGCCGAGCGACGTCGCGTACTGGTACCTGGAGCCGGAGGACGCCACGCCCGCCCGCGCCAGGCGCCTGGCCCGCAGCGCCCTGGAGCGCTGGGGCCTGCAGGAGCTGACCGACTCCCTGGAGCTCCTGGTCAGCGAGGTCGTCACGAACGCCGTGCGGTACGCGTCCCGTCCGGTGACCCTGCGTCTGCTGCGCACGGACGTCCTGCGCTGCGAGGTCGGGGACGAGGTGCCGCAGCTGCCGCGGCTGCGCCAGGCGCGAGCCACGGACGAGGGCGGACGCGGGCTCTATCTGGTCAACAAGCTGGCCCGGCGGTGGGGCGCGACGCGTCTGAGCACCGGGAAGGTGGTGTGGTTCGAGCTGAACCACAGCTGAGTCCGGAGCAGTTCACGGCACGGCACGGAACAGTTCACGGCGAAGGGGCCCACAAGCAGTTACTTG
>NZ_JBHTSF010000239.1:0-10659 GCF_042795295.1 Streptomyces sp. NPDC056486 | reverse complement strand
GCGGCGGGACAGGGAACCAGCCACCCGCCCACCCGCAGGGGAATGCGGCCCCACAGACCCACCCGATGCGCCCCACCCGGGGTGGAGAGTGAGCGGTGTCGGCCCCACCGGTCGCAGGTGTAGGCGGGCTGTCGGTGGTTTGTCGGTGGCGGCTGCCAACCTTGCGGCATGAAGCGAATCGACAACACCCCCGGCGGCGCCGGAAACGCCGTCACCGTAAGGGGACTGGTCAAGCACTACGGCGAGACCAAAGCATTGGACGGCGTGGACCTCGACGTACGCGAAGGCACGGTCCTCGGCGTGCTCGGTCCGAACGGCGCCGGCAAGACCACCCTCGTACGCTGCCTCTCCACCCTCGTCACCCCGGACTCGGGCTCGGCCTTCGTGGCCGGTTACGACGTCGTGAAGCAGCCCCGCCAGCTCCGCCGTGTCATAGGCCTCACCGGTCAGTACGCCGCAGTCGACGAGAAGCTCTCCGGGCGCGAGAACCTGTACATGATCGGGCGCCTCCTCGACCTCTCCCGCAAGGAGTCCAGGTCGAAGGCCGACGCCCTCCTGGAGCGGTTCTCCCTCACCGACGCGGCGAACCGCCCCGCCAAGACGTACTCCGGCGGCATGCGCCGACGCCTCGACCTCGCGGCGTCGATGATCGGCAGCCCCTCCGTCCTCTACCTGGACGAGCCGACCACCGGCCTCGACCCCCGCACCCGCAACGAGGTGTGGGCCGAGGTCAAGCGCATGGTCGGCGACGGCGTCACCGTACTGCTCACCACCCAGTACATGGAGGAGGCCGAGCAGCTCGCCTCCGAGCTGACCGTCATCGACCGCGGCAAGGTCATCGCCAACGGCGGCATCGACGAACTGAAGGCGAAGGTCGGCGGCCGCACCCTGCGCATCCGCCCGGCCGACCCGCTGGAGCTGCACCCGCTGGCAGGCGCCCTCGACGACATGGGCCTGACCGGCATCGCCACCTCGACCGTGGACGCCGAGTCGGGCACGGTCCTGGTGCCGATCCTCAGCGACGAGCAGCTCACCGCCGTGGTCGGCGCGGTCACCGCGCGCGGCATCACCATCGGCTCGATCGCCACCGAACTGCCCAGCCTGGACGAGGTGTTCCTCTCCATCACCGGCCACAAGGCCAGCGCCCCGCAGGACGCCCGCCCCGAACTCGAGGAGGTTGCCGTATGAGCAGCACCACTCTCGCGCCGCCCCTCCACCAGGGAGAGGCCGACGCCCGCATAGGTCTTCGCGACCACGTGCGCCACACCAGCGCCCTCGTCCGACGCAATCTGCTGTGGATCCGCCAGGACCCGGAGTCGATGTTCGACGCGGTCCTGATGCCGATCGTCTTCACGCTCCTGTTCGTGTACGTCTTCGGCGGCTCCATCGGGCAGGCCCTCGGCGGCGGTCAGGACCAGTACGTGCAGTACGTGGTGCCCGGCATGATGGCGATGATGAGCATGAACATCGCCATGGCCGTCGGCACCGGCTTCAACCAGGACTTCCAGAACGGCATCATGGACCGTTTCCGCACCCTGCCGATCGGCCAGGGCTCGGTCCTCTTCGCCAAGATCGTGGTGGAGCTGATGCGGCTGCTCATCGCGACGACGATCATGATGATCGTCGGTGTCCTTGTGGGCTTCGACATCACGAACTGGGGCGGCCTGTTCGCCGCCGTGGGCCTCTCCGCGCTCTTCGGCACGTCCATCATGTGGATCTTCCTGGTCCTCGGCGTCACGATGAAGAGCGCCCAGTCCGTGCAGGCGATGGGCTTCCTGGTCCTGATGCCGCTGCAGTTCGGGTCGTCGATCTTCGCCCCCACCCAGTCGATGCCGGGCTGGCTGCAGGGCTTCACCGACTACAACCCGCTGTCCTCGCTCGCGGACTCCGCGCGCGGCCTGATGGTGGGCGGCCCGGTCGCCCACGACATCTGGGTGACGGTCGGCTGGTCGGCGGTGCTCACCCTGACGATGGCACCGATCGCGATCCACAAGTTCCGTACGAAGGACTGAGTACGGACGCGCTAGCCGATGTGCCTGTCGCAGAGGGCGGCGGCCTCCTCCACGGAGAGGCTGCCGCCTTCCTCGTACGCGGCCTCGTACGCGGCGTCACCCAGTGCCTCGCGCGCCAACGCCTCGGCGGCCGTGTGGATCTCGCGCTCCGCGGCGGCGGCGAAGTGCCCTGGCGGCAGTTCACGGCGGGCGACGCCGATCAGCCGCGCGGCGTCGTAGGCGTGCCTGCCACCGTCGAGCGCGGCCAGGGCGCGGGCGGCGACGGTGAGATGGACGGAGGTCATCTGCGGCGCCATCATCTTGGTCAGCGGGTCGAGGGACTTGTCGAGCGCCGTGCGCGCCACGACGAGACCCTCGGTGTAGCGGCCGTCCACCGTGTTGAGCCACGCCTCGGCACCCAGCGTGAAACCCTCGAAGATGACGAACTCGACGGCCTTGAACTCCTCCCTAAGGAGCTGGAGTTGCTCGCGCGCCTCAGCGGTGCGCCCGGTGCGGCCGAGCAGGTCGACGAGGAAGAAACGGGAAGCGGGCATGGACTCGCCGTTGCCGCCGCCCACACCGTCACGCTCCAGGACCGACCAGAGCAGCTCCTCGCCCCGGGCCAGTTCGCCCGCCTCGGCGAGCGCCGCCCCGAGCCGGGCCGTGAGCACGCTCACCTGCGCGGGCGCGCCCAGCTGCTCCGCGTGTTCGATGGCGGCGGCGAAGTCCTCGGCGGCGAGGGTGTACCGGCCGCGCCGCTCATTGGCCTCGCCGCGCGAGGAGAGCGCCTCGGCCATGCCCCACACGTCGCCGAGCCGGGTGAAGATCTCCAGGGACTCGTCGGCGTCCCGGCCGGCATCGCCCGCCCAGTCGGCGCGGTTGGCGAGGACATTGGCGCGCTGCTGCAAGGACGCGGCGAGCTCCCAGTCGTAACCGAGCTCGCGGCAGGTGGCGATGGTCGCGTCGATGAGTTCGTACAGCTGGGTGATGTCCCCCTCCATCAGCACCGCGAAGAACCACAGGCTCCCCGGCGACCAGCAGGTCTGCGGAAGACCCGGCCGGTACGCCTCCCGGATGCCCGCGAGCCTCTCGACGGACTCGGGCGTCTGCCAGGCCTCCAGGTTCATGTCCATGCAGGAGAGCTGGATCAGGTGGACTCCGCGCCGCGCCTCTTCGAGCACCTCGGGGCGCATCGGCAGCGGGGCGTCCGTACAGCGTTCGTAGAGCGGTTCCACCGGGGTGACAGGGCGGGCGAAGGGGTCGGGGCCCAGAGCGATGACGTCGCGCGACCAGTTGCGGATCTCGACGCGCAGGTCACGGATCGTCCAGAACCAGGAGAGCGAGAGGACCAGACAGAGCGCCTCCTGCTCCTCCCGGGCGGCGACGGCGTGCCGCAGGGCGGTGCGCAGGTTCTCGTACTCGATCTCGAGCCCCTCGACGGCCTGCCGCTGTCCGGCGCCCCGCAGCCGCGGTTCGGTGAGCCTGGCGAACTCGCGGAAGTACACGAGGTGGGCCCGCTCGGCGGCGCCGCGGTCACCGGCTTCGTCGAGCCGCTCGCGCGCGTACTCGCCCACGGTCTCCAGGAGCCGGTAGCGCATCACGCCCTGCGGCGAAGGGGCGGCGACGACAAGGGACTTGTCGACGAGGGAGCCGAGCACGTCGGCGACGTCGAGCGGCTGAACGCCTGTCCCGCCGTCGGGTCCGGCGGGCTCGGCGGGCTCGGTCGGGGCCCCGCACACCGCCTCCGCCGCAGGCAGGTCGCAGCCGCCCGCGAAGGCGGAGAGGCGGCGCAGGACGGTGCGTTCGGAGGTGTCGAGGAGGCCCCAGGACCAGTCGACGACCGCGCGCAGGGTCTGCTGGCGGGGCAGGACCGTGCGGGCGCCGTTCGTCAGGAGCCGGAAGCGGTCGTCAAGGCGGTCGGCGATCTGCCGGGGGGTGAGCATGCGCAGGCGGGCCGCGGCCAGTTCGATGGCCAGCGGCAGACCGTCCAGGCGTCGGCAGATCTCCTCCGCCGCCGACCGGTCGTCCTCGATACGGAAGCCGGGTCGCGCCGCCGCGCCGCGGTCCGCGAGCAGTCGCAGCGCGATCGGCTCCGGCAGAGGCTCCACGGGGCGCAGCAACTCCCCCGGTACGCCCAGGGGTTCACGGCTTGTGGCGAGGACGGTGAGGCCGGGGCAGTGCGCGAGCAGCCGGTCCGCGAGGCGGGCGGCGGCGTCGATGACGTGCTCGCAGTTGTCGAGGATCAGGAGCATGCGGCGGGACCCGCAGTGCTCGGTGAGGCGTACGACGGGGTCGTCGGCGTGCCACTCCGACACCGCACGCAGCTCTTCGGCCCCCGCGCCGCGCAGCACCGTCTCACGGGCGCCGAGCGCGGTGAGGACGGCCTCCGGCACCGCGTCCGGGTCCTCGACCGGTGCGAGCTCGGCCAGCCATACGCCGTCGGGCACACCACCCGCGTAGGCCTCGGCAGCCTCCTGCGAGAGCCGCGTCTTCCCGGCGCCGCCGGGCCCGAGCAGCGTGACGAGGCGGGCCTGCGCCAGGTCGCCCCGGATGGCCTCGATGTCGCCCTCGCGACCGACGAAGGAGGTGAGCCTGGCCCGCAGGTTGCCCTGCGGTCTCTGCGCCGGGCGGGCCTGGACCGGAGGCGGCTTCGGGGCGTCGTGGTGCAGCAACTCCTCGTGGAGGGCGCGGAGTTCGGGCCCCGGATCGGCGCCGATGCGGTCCGCGATGAGGCGGCGCACCGCGTCGTACGCGGCGAGTGCCTGCGCCGGGCGGCCCGCGTCGCGCAGCGCCCGCAGCCGCAGGGCCTGGAGCGGCTCGTCGAGGGGGTGGGTGTCGCACAGGGCGGCGAGCTCGGGCAGCACCTGCTCGGCGCGGCCGAGGGCGAGGGCCGCGGCAAGCCTGGCGCGGCGGGCTTCGAACCGGCGGGACTCCCAGCGGGCGGCCTGCGCCGTGCGGTCCGGGAGGTCGGCGAGGGCGGGGTCCTGCCACAGGGCGAGGGCGTCGTCCAGGAGCGCCGCCGCCTTGGCCGCGTCGCCGTCCGCGAGGGCGTTCGTCCCCTCACCGGCGAGGCGGTCGAAGCGGTACAGGTCGATGTCGTCCGGTGCGGCGCACAGCGCGTAGCCGCCGTCGGTCGAAGTGATCGCCCCGGCACCGACGGCCCGGCGCAGGCGCCCCACCAGTGCCTGCAGCGCGGCGGTCGCGTCGGCGGGCGGATCGCCGTCCCACACTTCGTCGATGAGTACGGCCGCCGGGACGGGGCGGGGGACGCGGAGAGCGAGGACCGTCAGGAGAGCGCGCAGCCTTGTGCCGCCGACGGGGGTGGGAGTGCCGTCGGCCTGAATTGCCTGCGTGGTGCCGAGAATGCGGTAGCGCACGGGTCCATTGTCTCTGGTGGCGAAGGTGGCCACGCCTCCGCACCCGCTACCTCCGGCCCAGGTCCCTTTCGGGTATGAAGCTACGTATCCCTCACCTGGTCAGACATGCACCAGTTACCTTCCCGTCATGACGAGCCCTCCGAGAGCCCTCATCGTGGTCCGTCTATCGACGGAGACAGATGCCACAACCAGCCCACAGCGCCAGTTGACGGAGTGCGCGCTCTACTGCGACCAACGCGGATGGGACATCGTCGGAACAGCCGAAGACTTCGAGTCCGCTTCTCGCGCGACGCCGTGGCAGCGAGCGCAACTTGCGGCATGGCTCAACGATCGTGCTCCGGAGTTCGATGTCATTGTCGTCTGGAGACTGGACCGTCTCGTACGCAAGGTCAGCGATCTTCATGACCTGATCCACTGGGCTCAGAGACACGGCGACAAGGGCATCGTCTCCGTCACCGAGCCCTTCGACCTGACCGAGCCGTCCGGGGAGGCCATGGCCTCCATGATCGCTTCATTCGCCCGCATGGAATCGCTCGCGGCATCGGACCGGGTCACCTCGATGCGTCAGCACCTTCTGGCGACCCCGCGATGGGGTGGAGGGTCCCCGCCGTACGGCTACCGGACCTACGCGAAGGACGGAGGTCGGTACTTGGAGATCAACCCGGCCACAGCGGCGGTCGTGCAGGAGGCCGCGCGCCGAGTCATCGCCGGAGAAGCGATCAACGCGGTCTGTCGGGACTTCGAAAGCCGTGGTGTACCTTCCCCCGCCGACTCCTACATCAAGCGGAAGGCCGAGCGGGACTTCATCTGGCACCCCGCCACGCTGAAGAAGATCCTTTCCTCTCCAGGCCTTCTCGGCTTCAAGACCCTCAACGAGCCCGTAGCGGGGAAGAAGTATCAGCGCAGGGTTCTCGTCCAGGACGAGAACGGACAACGGATCCGCATGGCCGACCCTGTGCTGGATGAGGACGTCTGGGACAGACTGCGGGGCACTCTCACCGCTGCCTCTGTCTCTGTCTCTGTCTCCTCCAGGAAACCTGATTTCCCCAAAACCCCACTCCTCGGCGTGATCAAGTGCGGGGGCTGCGGAAAGAACCTGCAGCTGCACACCACGAAGAAGACTCGCAAGGACGGTTCCGAGCGGTCAACGAGCAAGATCCGCTGCCTGTCGCGCACGGGCTCACCTGCATGCAAGGGGTACGTATTCACACCAGAGACAGAGATCATTGAGCCGGTCATGCGGTTGGTCCTCGCAGAATTCGGCCACCTCCCCGTCACAGACCGCGCGTACGCGGTGGGCACGGACGCAGACCACTGGGAGTACCAGGAGACAGGACTGTCGTTCGCCGAGCGATGGCAAAGCGCCGATATCGCAGCCATGGCAAATGATCTCCTGCGAGCAGGCATCACTGTCGACTGTCACCCCCACGGCAGCAGCGGACACATCCTTCGATCCCCTAGTGACGCAGAGCAACTCCTCGCACGTCCCCGGGGCCGGCCCTGGCGCGGCCTCCCTCTCGACCTGCCGCCCCGGGACGCCGCTACCCTCAGCCCATGAACACTCGAACCGCCACCGCAGGGCACCGCGTAAGCCCCGTCTTCCTCGGGATCGTGGCGATCATGGCTGCCACAGGGTGGGCGGTGTGGACCGGCTTCGCCTCGTCCCCGGGCATCGCCGTCTTCCTGTTCGTCACTGCTGCGTGGATCGTCTCGCTCTGCCTTCACGAGTACGCCCACGCCCGCACCGCTTTGCACAGCGGCGACATCACAGTTGGCGCGAAAGGGTACTTGACGCTCAATCCGCTCGCCTATACCCATGCCCTGCTCAGCATCGTGCTCCCGGTGCTTTTCGTGATCATGGGCGGGATCGGTCTGCCCGGTGGCGCCGTCTTCATCGAGCGGGGCCGGATCCAGGGCAAGTGGAAGCACAGTCTGATCTCGGCCGCCGGGCCGCTCACGAATGTGCTGTTCGCGATCGTCTGCACCGCGCCCTTCTGGCTCGACGCGCTCTCCGGCGTCCCGGACACCTTCCGGTTCGCGCTCGCCTTCCTGGCCATGCTCCAGCTGACGGCCGCGATCCTGAACTCGCTGCCCATCCCGGGCCTGGACGGGTACGGCGTCATCGAGCCCTGGCTCTCGCACAAGATCCGCCGCCAGGTGGAGCCGTTCGCGCCGTTCGGCCTGATCGCCGTCTTCGGCATCCTGTGGATCCCCGAGGTCAACGGCGCGTTCTTCGACGCTATCGACGCGATCCTGCGGGGCCTGGGCGTGTACGACCTGGAGACGTACTGCGGCCAGGACTTCTACCGCTTCTGGGACGGCGACCCGAGCCAGTACTGCACGCTCAACCCGTAGCGGCGCGCGCGTTCCGCTCGGCCTTCGCCCGGCGCAGGTAGTACCACGCCATGTTCGACGAGAGTCCTGCGAGCAGCACCCAGACGACGCCGATCCAGTAGCCCTGGACGAAGGAGACCACGGCCGCGGCGACGGCGAGGGCGCAGACGATGAGGGCGTAGAGAGCGAGGCGGGGCATGGGGGTCGGCTCCTGTCGGGGGTCGGTTCGGGTGACGCCGGGCCACCGCGCGCAGCGATGTGCGCGGGCGGCGTCCGCACCCAGTGTCCCCCATGCCCGCTACGTCCTAGACGTCGGTCACGCGCAGCCCCGCGTGCGCCTTGTAGCGGCGGTTCACGGAGATCAGGTTGGCCACGAGGGACTCGACCTGGTGGGCGTTGCGCAGGCGTCCCGCGAAGACGCCCCGCATGCCGGGGATCCGCGCGGCGAGCGCCTGGACGAGGTCCGTGTCGGCGCGGACCTCGCCGAGGACCATCACATCGGTGTCGATCTCCTCGACGGCCGGGTCCTGGAGCAGGACCGCCGAGAGGTGGTGGAAGGCGGCCGTGACCCTGGAGTCCGGAAGGAGGGCGGCGGCCTGCTCGGCGGCGCTGCCTTCCTCGGGCTTCAGGGCGTAGGCGCCCTTCTTGTCGAAGCCGAGCGGGTTCACGCAGTCGATGACGAGCTTGCCGCTCAGCTCCTCGCGCAGCGCTTCGAGGGTCTTGCCGTGCCCGTCCCACGGTACGGCGACGATCACGATGTCGCTGCGCCGCGCGCACTCCGCGTTCTCGGCGCCCTCGACGCCGAGGCCGAGCTCGTCGGCGGCGCTCTGCGCCCGCTCGGCCGCGCGGGATCCGATGATCACCTTCTGGCCCGCGCGGGCCAGGCGGTAGGCGAGGCCGCGGCCCTGGTCGCCGGTGCCGCCGAGTACGCCGACGACGAGCCCGGAGACGTCGGGCAGCTCCCAGGGATCCTTGGCCGGAGCCTTCTGCACACTGTCGTTAGAGGTCATGCGGCCGACCTTACTCACCGCCCGGCCACCTCCTCTCTCAGGCCAGCTCGGTCACCGGTATCCGCCGGAAGGTGATCGTCTCGTACGCGCTGAAGTCACCCGTCTCGTAGAGGAGTCCGACGGTGTCCTCGTCGACGCGGACGAGATCGGAGTACGCGGCGGGCAGCCCGTCCACTGTGTACGCGTCCTGCCACGTGGTGCCGCCGTCGCGGCTGCGGCGCACCGTCATCAGGGCGCGGAAGCCGGGGTCGGCGGGCCCGGAGAACAGCAGGACGTCCGGCGTACGCAGCTGCAGCACGCTGCATTCGACGACCGGGCCGACGAGCCCGGCCTGTGGCCGGAAGGGCTTGGCCAGGCTCTGGCCGCCGTCGCGTGAGTGGGCGTCGGCGCGGGTTCCGGGGGCCGGGGAGTCGTTGCGGGTGTTGAAGTAGAGCCGCCCGTCGGGGAGTTCGGCCGCGGTGGTCTCGTTCACGTTCACATAGCCGTTGGTGTTGTCGTCGATGTAGCCGATGCGCCAGGTCTGGCCGAGGTCGTCACTGAGCAGGCTGTGGCCGCCGTTGTACTTGCCCTCGGTGCCGTTGTCCGTGCCGGTCGGCGGCAGGGAGTGGTTGGCGGGCACGACGACCCGGCCCGTACTGGTCTGCACCGCGTGGCCCGGTGTGGTCGCGTACCACCGCCAGTTCGCCTTCTTCACCTGCCCGGTGATCTCCCGGGGCGCCGACCAGGTGAGCCCGTCGTCGTCGCTGTGCTGGACCCACACCCGCCGCCCGTTCGCGGCGGAAACCTTGCCGCGCCGGATGGCGTCCTCGGTCGCGGCGGCGGCGTTGCGGACGTGGACGAGGAGGATGCGGCCGGTGCCGAGGACGACGGGTGCGGGGTTGCCCGCGAGGTTGTCGCCGTTCTTGGCGACGGCCTGGAGCGGGCCCCAGGTGCGGCCCCCGTCGCTGGACCGCTTCAGCACCACATCGATGTTGCCGAAGTCCTCCTGCGAGCCGAACCTGCCCTCGCAGAAGGCGAGGAGGGAGCCGGAGTTCGTGAGCACGACGGCGGGAATCCGGAAGCTCGCGTAGCCCTCACGCCCGGCCCGGAAGGGAACAGTTGTCTCATCAGCCATCCCCGGTCATTCCCCACCTCGGGCGAATTCCCGGTGAACGCCGCCTGACGACTACTGCGTTGAGGCAGGATGCGGCCCCATGGACGCCGTACGGGTCGCGCTGCTGCGCGAAGTGCTCGCAGGAACCGAGTGGGTGGGCGCGACGCGACGCTTCGCGGGCACGCTGCGGTCCTCCGTGGTGCCGCACGGGGGCGGCCTTCTGCTCGTGGGCACGCAGGAGTACGAGCCGTGGCATCTGGCCGCGCATCTCGTGGACGAGGCGGCCTGGTCCGGGACGCCGGAACTGACGCCGACGCTCGTACGCCACCGGGTGCGGGAGGGTGATCCCGCACATCTGTCGACCGGGCTCGGCCGGATCGAGGCGGCGCGGCGCGGTGAGACGCTGCTCGTGGTGGCGCCGGACACGCCCGCGCGGCCGCCGGGGGCGGGGTTGCTGGAGCGGGTGCATGACGCGCGTGCGGCGGGGGCGACTGTGCTTGCCCTGGGTTCGGGGCACGGGGATCTGCGGGCCATGGCTCACGAAACTCTCGTCGTGCCGGAGTCGCCTGACCTCGACCTGGACATGGTCCAGCACTTGGTGAGCGCGGCGGCCGGTGAGAACTCGATGCCTGCGGCGCGGGGCCGCCGGCGGCTGCGGGACCGGCTCTCACGGCTCGCGGACCAACTGACGGCGCCGCCTCCGGCACGGTGGTAGGCGGCGGCGCTTGAACTGGGCCGTCGCTTCTTGCTGGCGGGGCGCCTTCTGGGCCGAGCTGAACCGCCGCTTCGCGGCGGATTTTTCCCGCCCACCCGCCCGATTACCCCGCGTCACATGCCTTTCGTCCACTCTGCAC
>NZ_JBHTSF010000238.1:0-10786 GCF_042795295.1 Streptomyces sp. NPDC056486 | reverse complement strand
CCTTTTCTTCCCTGGTGTGGGGGCCTTTTTTTTCTTACAACCCCCCCGCCTCCCGCCCCGGCGCCCGCCCCCGTCCCGTGTCGGGGCCCGCCCCCCCCCCCGCCCGGGCCCCCCGCCCCCCCACGGATCGCTGCGGCAGCTGCTTCGGGGGAACCACTCGGACGGGTGGCGGCGGGTGGCGGCTGCGGCCACCCGCCTCAGTTTTCGTTACAGGATCTCGTTCAGGTGCTCGTTCAGTCCTTCAGATGCCTGCTGCCGCCGACAGGTCGCGCTTGATCGCCGAGAGGAGGTCCGTCGCCTTGGTACGGGCGGCAGGCAGGTCGGACTTCGCCGCCACCGGGACCACCACCTCCAGGTAGCACTTCAGCTTCGGCTCCGTGCCGCTCGGGCGCACGATGACGCGGGCCCCGTCGAGCGTGTAGCGCAGGCCGTCCGTGGGCGGCAGCTTGTCCGTCCCCTGCGTCAGGTCCTCGGCCTTCGTCACGGGCAGGCCCGCGAGCGCCGTCGGCGGCTGCTCGCGCAGGCGGCGCATCGCGTCCGCGATCAGGGAGAGGTCATCCACGCGAACCGAGAGCTGGTCGGTGGCGTGCAGGCCGTGCTCCACGGCCAGGTCGTCGAGGAGGTCGAGCAGCGAGCGGCCCTGCTCCTTGAGCTCGGACGCCAGCTCCGTGAGCAGGAGCGCCGCCGTGATGCCGTCCTTGTCGCGTACGCCTTCGGGGTCCACGCAGTAGCCGAGGGCCTCTTCGTAGCCGTAGCGCAGGCCCTCGACGCGGGCGATCCACTTGAAGCCGGTGAGGGTCTCCTCGTACGGAAGACCCGCCTTCTCCGCGATCCGGCCCAGGAGCGATGAGGACACGATCGACTCGGCGAACGTGCCGCGGGCGCCTCGGCGTACGAGGTGGGCCGCGAGGAGAGCGCCGACCTCGTCGCCGCGGAGCATGCGCCAGTCCGTGCCGTCGGGGCCGTCGGGGCTGGTCTTCACCGCCGCCGCGCAGCGGTCCGCGTCCGGGTCGTTGGCGATGATCAGGTCGGGGTCCACCTCGCGGGCCTTCGCGAAGGAGAGGTCCATCGCGCCCGGCTCCTCCGGGTTGGGGAACGCGACCGTGGGAAAGTCCGGGTCGGGCTCCGCCTGTTCGGCGACGAGGGAGGGCGCGGGGAAACCGGCCCGCTCGAACGCCGCGAGGAGGGTGTCCTTGCCGACGCCGTGCATCGCCGTGTAGACCGTGCGGGCCGTCCGGGGGGAGCCGGGGGCCAGGACGGCGTCCGTGCGGGCCAGGTAGGCGTCTCGGACGTCGTCCGAGAGGGTTTCCCAGCCGGTCTCGGGGCGGGGGACGTCGTGGAGCGTGGCGATGGCGTCGATCTGTGCCGCGATCTCCGCGTCCGCGGGCGGGACGATCTGGGAGCCGTCGCCGAGGTAGACCTTGTAGCCGTTGTCGCGCGGGGGGTTGTGGCTCGCCGTGACCTCTACGCCCGCGACCGCGCCGAGGTGCCTTATGGCGAAGGCCAGTACGGGGGTGGGGAGGGGGCGGGGGAGTACCGCTGCCCTGAGGCCCGCGCCGGTCATGACGGCCGCGGTGTCGCGGGCGAAGTCCGTGGACTTGTGGCGGGCGTCGTAGCCGATCACCACGAGGCCGTCGGTCTGGCCCTTGGACTTGAGGTACGCGGCGAGGCCCGCGGCCGCGCGGATGACCACCGAACGGTTCATGCGCATGGGGCCCGCGCCGAGCTCGCCGCGGAGGCCTGCGGTGCCGAACTGGAGAGTGCCGCTGAAACGGGCGGCCAGCTCTTCGGTGTCCGCGGTGTCGACCGCGGTGTCGATGAGCTTGGCGAGTTCCTCGCGGGTTTCGGGGTCCGGGTCCTCGGCCAGCCAGGTCTGGGCGCGCGCGATGAGTTCAGAGTCGTCCAGCACGTTTCTTCAGCCTCTCGTATGCGGAGTTCTATTGCTGGGCCCGGGTGTTCCTGCCCCGGGGCGGGGGGGGGCTTTCCTGTCCCGCCGCTTCGCGGCGGATGTTCCCCACCCACCCGCCCGATTACCCCGCGATGGGGGAGGGTCTCCTGTTCCGCCGCTGCGCGACGGGTGTCTCCCACCCGCCCACCCGCCCACCCCGGGTCGGGAGGGATGTTTCCTGTTCCACCGCTTCGCGGCGGATATTTCCCGCCCGCCCACCCGAGCACCCCGTGACGGGAAGGGTTTCGCTGTCCGCCCGCCCGACGACGCGGGGCAATCGGGCGGGTGGGCGGGAAAGCTTGTGCGGCAACGGGCACGCCGGGCGCCAAGGCGAAGTACGCAGCGCCCCGCCCGACAGAGGCGCCCGCCAGGCAAGGCAGGCCCGCCGGCAAAGGCGCCCCGCCAGGCAAGGCGCCCCGCCAGGGAAAATCAGATACGGCCCAGCACCTGACCAAGCAGCTCCCCCATGCGGGTAGCACTGTCGCGGCCCGCCTGGAGCACCTCCTCGTGGTTCAGGGGCTCGCCCGTCATGCCCGCGGCGAGGTTCGTGACCAGGGAGATGCCGAGTACCTCCGCGCCTGCCTCGCGCGCGGCGATCGCCTCGAGGACCGTCGACATGCCCACCAGGTCCGCACCGATCGTGCGGGCCATGCGGACCTCGGCCGGGGTCTCGTAGTGCGGGCCGGGGAACTGTGCGTAGACGCCCTCTTCGAGGGAGGGGTCGACCTCCTTGCAGAGGGTGCGCAGGCGCGGGGAGTACAGGTCCGTGAGGTCCACGAAGTTCGCGCCGACGATCGGCGACGTGGCCGTCAGGTTGAGGTGATCGCTGATCAGGACCGGCTGGCCGGGGCGCATGCCCTCGCGCAGACCGCCGCAGCCGTTCGTCAGCACGATCGTCTTGCAGCCTGCGGCCACCGCGGTGCGCACGCCGTGCGCCACGGAGGCGACGCCACGGCCCTCGTAATAGTGGGTGCGGCCCAGGAAGACGAGGGCGCGCTTCTCACCGACCTTGAAGGAACGGATACGGCCGCCGTGTCCCTCCACCGCCGGCGGCGGGAAGCCGGGCAGCTCGGTGACGGGGAACTCGGCGTCGGGCACGCCGAGCGCGTCCACCGCCGGCGCCCAGCCGGAGCCCATCACCAGGGCTACGTCGTGGGTCTCGGCGCCCGTCAGCTCACGCAGGCGCGCGGCGGCGGCGTCGGCGGCGGCGTAGGGGTCGCCCTGGATGTCGTCCGGAATAACTGAAGCGTTCACGCGGATGAGAGTAGCCGCTCACGCCCTACGCGCGTAGATGACGATGCTCACGGGATTCGGATCGTTGTCTTGTCGTTTCCGACGAGAGCCCGGAAGCAGCAGAGGAGGGCGCCTAGCAGGGGCGCTTACGGAGTTCCATCACGTAATCGTGGGGCGCTCCCGCGGTCTCCGCCGCGTCGGCCAGCTCCCCCAGATAGCGCGCCGCCGGCAGCCCGCCCTCGTATCCATTGAGGACGTACACCCAGGCGGGTTCCTCGCCGTCCAGGGTGTGCACGCGCACCCGCATCCGGCGGTAGATGTCGAGCCCCACGCCCTCCCACCGGTCCATGGAGTCCTCGTCCATGGGGGCGACGTCGTAGAGGGTCACGAAGACCTGTGAGCGAGGCGCCTCGACGATGGTCGCGAGCGCGCCCTCCCACCCCATGTGCTCCCCGCCGAACGTCAGCCGCCAGCCGCTCAGCCAGCCGGTCTGGCGCAGTGGTGAGTGCGGGGCGCGGCGTGACATGAGCCGCGGATCCAGATTGCCGGCGTACGCGGCGTAGAGCGACATGTGGTCGAGGGTACGGCAGGTGACGCGTGCGTCCCTCCGGTGACGGGAGTGCCCTTCTTGGGTGACGGGAGTGCCCTTCTTGTAGGAAGAAAGGCCCGGATGGAGCCCCCGGGGCGAAGCACCTTGAAGCGTGCGGGACAATGGAGTACGTGACTCGGATCGTGATCATTGGCGGCGGACCCGGCGGATACGAGGCGGCACTCGTTGCCGCCCAGCTCGGCGCGGAGGTGACCGTCGTCGATTGCGACGGTCTGGGCGGGGCGTCGGTGCTCACCGACTGCGTCCCGTCCAAGACTCTGATCGCCACGGCCGAGGTGATGACAAGCTTCGACTCCTCGTACGAGGAGCTCGGCATCATCGTCGCGGACGACACTCCGCACATCGACACTCCCGCGCGCGTCGTCGGCGTCGACCTCGGCAAGGTCAACCGGCGTGTGAAGCGCCTGGCGCTCGCGCAGTCCCACGACATCACCGCCTCCGTCACCCGTGCGGGCGCGCGGGTGCTGCGAGGCCGTGGCCGTCTGGAGGGCCAGCAGGACACCGACGGTTCGCGCAAGGTCGTCGTGCGCGCGGCCGACGGGAGTGAAGAGACTCTCGTCGCCGACGCCGTGCTCATCGCCACCGGCGGGCACCCGCGCGAGGTTCCCGACGCACTGCCCGACGGCGAGCGGATCCTGAACTGGACCCAGGTGTACGACCTGGACGAGCTCCCCGAAGAACTCATCGTGGTCGGCTCCGGTGTCACCGGTGCCGAATTCGCCGGTGCCTATCAGGCGCTCGGATCCAACGTCACGCTCGTATCCAGCCGTGATCGCGTGCTGCCCGGCGAGGACCCGGACGCCGCCGCCGTCCTTGAGGACGTCTTCAGGCGCCGCGGCATGAACGTCATGTCGCGCTCGCGCGCCGCCTCCGCCAAGCGGGTGGGCGACCGCGTGGAGGTGACGCTCGACGACGGACGCGTCATCACCGGTACGCACTGCCTGATGGCCGTGGGTGCCATCCCGAACAGCAGCGGCATGGGCCTGGAGGAGTCCGGGGTCAAGCTCAAGGACTCCGGGCACATCTGGACCGACAAGGTGTCGCGGACGTCGGCGCCCGGTGTGTACGCCGCCGGTGACGTCACCGGGATCTTCGCGCTCGCCTCCGTCGCCGCCATGCAGGGGCGTATCGCGATGTACCACTTCCTGGGCGACGCGGTGCAGCCGCTGAACCTGAAGACCGTGTCGTCGAACGTCTTCACCGACCCCGAGATCGCGACCGTCGGTTACAGCCAGTCAGACGTCGACGGCGGCAAGATCGACGCCCGTGTCGTGAAGCTGCCGCTCCTGCGCAACCCGCGCGCGAAGATGCAGGGCATCCGCGACGGCTTCGTCAAGATCTTCTGTCGTCCCGGTACGGGAATCGTGGTGGGCGGTGTGGTCGTCGCGCCGCGCGCTTCGGAACTGATCCACCCCATCGCGCTCGCGGTCGACAACAATCTGACGGTCGAGCAGATCGCGAACGCTTTCACCGTGTATCCATCCCTTTCGGGGTCGATCGCCGAGGTCGCGCGTCAACTCCACACGCGGAAGTCGGCGGGCGAAGGCTGATCGCGGACTGATCGTCGGTTGAACGGCGACTGATCGGGTTTCGAGCGGGTATTAACTCTGCGCAGGTCACGGGCTGTTGCGTCCCATTCGCCCGGCATAGGCGGGGCGGATAGGCTCTATACCACTTCCCGCCCAGCCGTGCGAACAACTTCTGTAATTCGGCGCAAACTGCTGAAAGCAGACGGTCGTTGGGGTTACTGTCAGTTTCGTGTTCGCTGCAGAACGTCGCCAATTGATCCTCGAAATGGTGCGGGCCAACGGAGCGGTATCGCTCCGGGAGCTCGCCCGCGTCGTCCAGACCTCAGAAGTGACCGTACGGCGGGACGTGCGCGCGCTGGAGGCAGAAGGACTCCTCGACCGCAGACATGGCGGTGCGGTATTGCCGGGCGGATTCACGCGGGAGTCCGGCTTTCCGCAGAAATCACATCTCGCGACCGCCGAGAAGACGGCTATCGCCGATCTCGCGGCGGGACTCGTCGAAGAAGGCGAAGCCATCGTCGTCGGGGCGGGTACGACCACGCAAGAGCTGGCCCGACGGCTCGCGCGGGTGCCCGGTCTGACCGTCGTCACCAACTCCCTCTTGGTGGCACAGGCCCTGGCTCATGCCAACCGCGTCGAGGTCGTCATGACCGGCGGCACTCTGCGCGGTTCCAACTACGCTCTCGTGGGCAGTGGGGCCGAACAGTCCCTGCAAGGTCTGCGGGTCTCGCGCGCCTTCCTGTCGGGCAGTGGTCTGACCGCCGAGCGCGGTCTCTCCACGTCCAACATGCTCTCCGCGAGCGTGGACCGTGCGCTCGTCCAGGCGGCTGCCGAGGTCGTGGTCCTCGCGGACCACACCAAGCTCGGCACCGACACGATGTTCCAGACGGTGCCGACGGACGTCATCACCCGCCTGGTCACGGACGAACCACCCACGCACGACGACCGTGCGGCCACCGAACTGCAGGCCCTGGCTGACCAGGGCGTACAGATCGCGGTCGCGGGCGGGAACGCGAACTCCAACTCCGGATCAGGGGTGGATTCCGTCCCGGCGCGACAGCCGCGCCGGGACGTGCCTCTGCCGGGGCAGCGCCGTAACCACGGTGGTCACGGGGCAGGTCCTGGGGCGCAGTTGCGCAGTGCGGTACTCGGGGAGCAGCAGCCCGGGGAGCGTTCCGCGCGGGTGGCGGATCTACGCCGCCGTTGAACCGGCCGCCGGGTCCTGACCGGGCTCTTCGGGTGCCGACCCTTCGGGTGCCGAGCCTTCGGGCTTCAGGCCGCGCAGGGTCAGCATCAGAAGGCGGTCGGCCAACTCCGGCTCGTCGGGGGTCTCTTCGGCGGCCAGCGCGATCGCGTTGGTCAGCTGCATCAGATCGCCGATCGAGACGCCGTGGCGTACGGCACCGGCTTGTTGCGCCCGCACGAGCAGGGCCGTACCCGCCTCGCGCATCGGCCTGCTGCATCGGGAGAGTGCCGAACTGTCGTCGTGCGACGCCGACATGAGGGCGCGGGAGAGCCCGCGGTACTCACCCGCATGAGTGATGATGGCGCGGAGCCAGGTCACCAGGGCCGAGCAGGGCTGCGGATCCTTGAGCAGCGCGTGGGAGTGGTCGAGGAGATCGCTCACCGCCTCTTCGAAGACGGCGCTCATCAGAGAGTGCCGGTTGGGGAAGTGGCGGTAGAGGGTGCCGATGCCTACGTTCGCGTGGCGGGCGATGTCCTCTAGCGAGGCGTCCGTGCCGTGCTCGGCGAAGGCCGTGCGCGCTTGTGCGAGGAGCCGGTCGTAGTTGCGGCGCGCGTCAGCTCTTTTCAAGCGGGGGCGCTCTTGTGGGCTCACTGCCATGGCGTGCCTCCCTGACCTGTACGCGTGCCCTTAGTCTGCCCGAAGCGTGCGTACCGTCTGTCACCGGCTCCGCCGAGTTCGTCCTCAAACGCCGGACGGGCTGGGAGATCCCAGCCCGTCCAGCGTATGAGTATTGCTCTGCGGGTCAGTCCTTGATCTCGCAGATGACCGCGCCGGAGGTCAGGCTCGCGCCCACCTCCGCCGTGAGGCCCTTGATCGTGCCCGAGCGGTGTGCGTTCAGAGGCTGTTCCATCTTCATGGCCTCAAGGACGACGACCAGATCGCCTTCCTGAACCTCCTGGCCCTCCTCGACCGCGATCTTGACGATCGTGCCCTGCATGGGAGAGGCCAGGGTGTCACCGGAAGCCGCAGGGCCCGACTTCTTCGCCGCGCGCCGCTTGGGGCGGGCGCCGCCCGCGGCAGCGGTGCGGGCGATGGTCATGCCGAGCGACGAGGGGAGCGAGACCTCGAGGCGCTTGCCGCCGACCTCGACGACCACCGTCTCGCGGCCGGGCTCCTCGTCCGTCTCGGTGTCGACCGCTGCGGCGAACGCGGGGATCTCGTTGACGAACTCGGTCTCGATCCACCGGGTGTGGATCGTGAACGGGTCGGCGGATCCGGTGAGTTCGGGGGCGAAGGCCGGGTCCTTGACGACCGCGCGGTGGAAGGGGATGGCGGTGGCCATGCCCTCCACGTTGAACTCCTCAAGGGCGCGCGCGGCCCGCTGCAGGGCCTGCTCGCGCGTCGCACCGGTCACGATCAGCTTGGCCAGGAGCGAGTCCCAGGCCGGGCCGATCACCGAGCCGGACTCCACGCCCGCGTCCAGACGCACGCCAGGACCCGAGGGCGGGGCGAAGACGCTCACCGTGCCCGGCGCGGGCAGGAAGCCGCGGCCCGGGTCCTCGCCGTTGATGCGGAACTCGAAGGAGTGGCCGCGCAGTTCGGGATCCCCGTAGCCCAGCTCCTCGCCGTCCGCGACGCGGAACATCTCGCGGACCAGGTCGATGCCGGCGACCTCTTCGGTGACCGGGTGCTCCACCTGCAGACGGGTGTTGACCTCCAGGAAGGAGATCGTGCCGTCGGTGCCGACGAGGAACTCCACGGTGCCGGCGCCCACATAGCCGGCCTCCTTGAGGATGGCCTTGGACGCCGCGTACAGCTCGGCGGTCTGGGCCTCGCTCAGGAACGGCGCGGGCGCCTCCTCCACCAGTTTCTGGTGGCGGCGCTGCAGCGAACAGTCACGCGTCGAGACGACGACCACGTTGCCGTGCTGGTCGGCCAGGCACTGGGTCTCCACGTGCCGCGGCTTGTCGAGGTAACGCTCGACGAAGCACTCGCCACGGCCGAAGGCCGCGACGGCCTCGCGCACCGCGGAGTCGTACAGCTCGGGCACCTCTTCGAGGTTCCGGGCCACCTTCAGACCGCGTCCGCCGCCACCGAAGGCGGCCTTGATCGCGATCGGCAGGCCGTGTTCCTCCGCGAAGGCCACGACCTCGTCGGACCCGCTGACGGGATCCGGCGTACCGGCCACCAGCGGGGCACCCGCGCGCTGCGCGATGTGCCGGGCGGCGACCTTGTCCCCCAGGTCACGGATGGCCTGCGGCGGCGGCCCGATCCAGATCAGACCGGCGTCCAGCACGGCCTGGGCGAAGTCGGCGTTCTCCGAAAGGAAGCCGTAACCGGGGTGGATCGCATCCGCCCCCGCATCCTTGGCCGCGGCCAGCACCTTGGAAATATCCAGGTAGCTGGTGGCCGGAGTGTCACCGCCCAGGGCGAACGCCTCATCTGCCGCGCGTACATGCAGAGCATCCCGGTCAGGATCTGCGTAGACGGCTACGCTCGCGATCCCTGAATCCCGGCATGCCCGAGCAACGCGGACAGCGATTTCGCCACGGTTGGCGATGAGCACCTTGCGCACGATGGCTCCCTCCTTGAAACAAGCCGAGTTTAGGGACTGCCGACACGACCTTTCGACCCGTCCCCAATGGTGAGCTTGCCCACACGGAGCGTGATCCGGGGCCTGCCCGACGGTGAAATCCCTTGTCGCACCACGGTACGCAGGGTCCCTTCGAGGCAGACTAACGCGCCGGTGTGGTCAAGGTCTCTGTGAGAGCGCGCTGCGGCGGAGGGCCATTCTTTGTGGAGTCCCTACGAATGGCCCAATGATTCTTTGCCCTCGGCACAGCCCTTGTCCCCTGGTTTACCCGTTAGTAGCGTTCGCGATGTCTCGGACGTACTAGCGGTAACACAGTGGAAGAGGGTGGGCGCCGTGGCGCGTAGACCGGTGGCCTGGGTGGGCGCGATCGTGCTCTTGGTGGAGGCGGTGGGCATCGCGTTGCTCAACTGGTTCCTGGGACTCGTCGTGAACAAGCAGGACATGTCGCTCGCCGGGCTCGACCCGCACGCGATGTCCGTGTCGACGTGGATCGCGGGCGGCCTCTTCGGCCTCTACCTCGCGCTGTGCGGCGTCATCATGCTGCGCTCGGCGATCCGCGACCGCGCGCCGGGCCGCTTCGGACGGCTGCTGCTCATCAGCGCCGCCGTGGTGCACGGCGTTCTCGGAGCGTTCTCGGTCGGCCTGGTGGGCTGGCCCGCCTTCGTCTTCATGATGATCGTGCTCGGCCTGATCGTGCTGACGCTCGTGGCGTACGACAAGAAGCCCGACGCGGTCTCCGACGAGCCGCGCGTCGGCAATGAGGGAGCGGGCGGCGGTGCGCCCGAGAACGGCGCCCCACAGCCCGCCTGAGCCCTCGTAGGGCCCTCGTAGGACCCTCATGGGGCCCGCGCGGGGGCCCCTGGGGCTACTTCGCCCACAACTCCGTGATGCCCACGCCCAATTCACCGAGGAGGCGGCGGAGCAGCGGCAGCGAGAGGCCGATGACGTTGCCGTGGTCGCCCTCGATCGAGTCGATGAAGGGGGCCGAGAGGCCGTCGAGCGTGAACGCGCCCGCCACGTGCAGCGGTTCACCGCTCGCCACGTACGCGGCGACCTCCTCGTCCGAAGGATCGCCGAAGCGGACGACGGTCGATGCGAGTGCCGACACATGGCGTCCGGCCACGGTGTCGTACACACAGTGGCCGGTCTGCAGGATGCCCGCGCGGCCGCGCATGGACTTCCAGCGGGCGGTGGCCTCCTCGGCGTCGGCGGGCTTGCCGAGCGCTTCTCCGTCCAGTTCGAGGACCGAGTCGCAGCCGACGACCAGGGCGCCCTTCGCGTCCGGGCGCGCGGAGACGACCGACGCCTTGGCCTCGGCCAGGGCGACGGCGAGCTCGGCGGGTGTGGGTGCGGAGATCGCGTCCTCGTCGACCCCGCTGACGATCACCTCGGGGGCGAGACCGGCCTGGCGCAGGAGGCCGAGCCTTGCGGGGGATTTGGAGGCGAGGACGAGACGGCGGGGCTGATCACTCATGCGGCCAGCGTAGCGAGCTTCAGGCGGCGGGCCTCAGTGCAGGCCGAGGACGAACATCGCCACGACCATCGCCAGGGCGAGGACGAGCCCCGCACGGCGCATCTTCGCCTGCATGTCCCGCATGTCCTTGGGCGGGTTGTTCTCGGGGTCCGACCACAGCATGAGACCGATACTGCGCGCGGTGACGTGCCGGGCGCCTGAGTACGCGTACTC
>NZ_JBHTSF010000237.1:0-10906 GCF_042795295.1 Streptomyces sp. NPDC056486 | reverse complement strand
CGCCCGATTACCCCGCGTCACATGCCTTTCGTCCACTCTGCACCGCAGGGCAAACGGGTGGGTGGGCGGGAGATATCCGCCGCGAAGCGGCGGTTCAGGCCCGCCAGGAAGCCACCCCGCCCGACGCACCCCAGCGGCCCGGGCCTACGCAGGAGGCGCCCCGCCCGGCGCAGCGGCGGCGGCCCACGTCTACGCGGAAGGCGCCCCCGCCAGACAAGGCGCCCCCGCCCGGAGAAACCGGTTGCCCCGCAACCCCCGTGGCGCTGAGCATGGCTGTTCGTGTCCCTCTCCTCGATATTGCCCGATCTCTCCCCCTGGCGCTCCACACGTGACTTCCGGCTGCTCTGGGTCCAGGGGCTCGTCACCACCTTCGGCAGCTTCATGGCTCTGGTCGCGCTGCCGTTGCAGATCAAGGACCTCACCGACTCGCCGCTCGCCGTCGGGGCGATGGGCGCGGTCGAGCTGGTGCCGCTGATCGTCTTCGGGCTCTACGGGGGTGCGTTGGCCGACGCGGTGGACCGGCGCAAGGTGATTCTCCTGACCGAGGCGGGACTCGGCCTGCTTGCCGCCGTGCTGCTCGTGAACGCGCTGCTCCCCGAGCCCCTGCTGTGGCCGCTGTACGTGGTGGCGGCGGGAGTCTCCGCACTCGCGGGGCTGCAACGCCCCGCGCTCGACTCCCTCATGGCGCGCATCGTGCCGCACGACCAGCTCATCGCCGCCTCCGCGCTCAACTCCCTGCGCTGGAACGTCGGCGCGATCGCCGCCCCTTCGCTGGCGGGCCTGGTCGTCGCCTACGCCGGGCACGCACCCGCGTACGCGGTGACGGTGGCCTGCTTCGCCGTCTCCGTGGCCCTGTGCACCCGTATCGCCCCCGCGCCCCCCGCGCACGACGCCGACAAGCCGTCCCTGCGGGGCCTCGCGGAGGGCGCGCGGTACGCGTGGTCGCGACCGGTGCTGCTCGGCACGTACGCGATCGACATGGCGGCGATGTTCTTCGCCTTCCCGAACACGATCTTCCCGTTCCTCGCGGAGGATCTTGACGCCGAGTGGGCGCTCGGCCTGATGTACGCGGCCGGGGCAGTCGGCTCGCTGCTGCTCAGCCTGACCAGCGGGTGGACGTCACGGGTACGGCGGCACGGGGTGCTCGTCGTGATCGGTGCGGCGGGATGGGGGCTCGCGATCATGGCGGCCGGATGGTTCGCGAACATCTGGCTGGTGCTCGTGTGCCTGACGCTCGCGGGCGCGGGCGACATGCTCAGCGGGCTCGGCCGCTCCACGATCTGGAACCAGACGATCCCGGACGAGCTGCGGGGCAGGCTCGCGGGCATCGAGGTGCTCTCCTACAGCGTCGGCCCGCAGCTGGGCCAGGTGCGCGCGGGGGCCGCCGCCGGCTGGACCGGCACCCGCACCGCCATCTGGTCGGGCGGCCTCGCCTGCGTGGCCTCGGTCGCCGCGCTGACAGCGGTGCTGCCGAAGCTGCTTTCGTACGACGCGAGCACGGACGAGGACGCGGCCCGGCGCCGGGAGGTGTCCGCCGCCGGGTGACGGGCCGCCCGGCGGGGGATCAGGCGTTGTCCCTCTCGCCTCCGGCGTCCTTGTCGTGCCACTTCGGGTCGGTCTCCCACTCCAGGTTCCGCTCGGCGGCGGTCTGCATCGCCCGCTCGGCCTCCTCGCGGGACGCGTAGGGACCGAAGCGGTCCTTGCCCGGACAGTCGGGGCCCTCCTCGACCTTCTGGTGCTCCAGGCAGTAGTACCACTCGCCCGGCTTTCCGACGGTGCGCTTCTTGAACAGGGCCATGACCCGCTCCTCTCAGTACCGCAGGGTCCCGCTCTCTCTTCGCCATGCTGCCCCACCACCGCTGGTTAGACTCGCTGGCATGTCTGGCCAGTCACTACTCGTCCCGGGGGAGCTCTCCCCCATCCGCCCCGTTCCGGGAAACATCAGGCGCCCGGAGTACGTGGGGAAACCCGCGCCCACCCCGTACACGGGGCCAGAGGTGCAGACCCCCGAGACCATCGAGCTGATGCGCACCGCGGGCCGTATCGCCGCGCGCGCGATGGCCGAGGCCGCCAAGCACATCGCGCCCGGCGTGACCACCGATGAGCTGGACCGCGTCGCCCACGAGTACATGTGCGACCACGGCGCCTACCCGTCCACGCTCGGCTACCGCGGCTTCCAGAAGTCGCTGTGCACCTCCGTCAACGAGGTCATCTGCCACGGCATCCCGGACTCCACCGTCCTCAACGACGGCGACATCATCAACCTCGACGTGACCGCCTACATCGGCGGTGTGCACGGCGACAACAACGCCACGTACCTGGTCGGGGACGTCGACGAGGAGTCCAGGCTCCTGGTGGAGCGGACGCGCGAGTCGCTCGACCGCGCCATCAAGGCGGTCAAGCCCGGCCGCCAGATCAACATCATCGGCCGTGTCATCGAGTCGTACGCCAAGCGCTTCGGCTACGGCGTCGTGCGCGACTTCACCGGCCACGGCATCAACACGTCCTTCCACTCCGGTCTGATCGTCCCGCACTACGACAGCCCGCACGCGACGACCATGATCAAGCCCGGCATGACGTTCACCATCGAGCCGATGCTGACCCTCGGCTCGTACGACTACGACATGTGGGACGACGGCTGGACCGTGGTGACGAAGGACCGCAAGCGGACGGCGCAGTTCGAGGAGACGCTCGTGGTGACGGACAGCGGGGCGGAGATCCTTACGCTTCCCTGAGCTCTGAGCGGGTACTTTTTCACCGACAGATTTTACCGACAGGGCGTCGGGAACCAGTTGACTTAGGTAAGCCTAACTTGGATGATCGGTAGCGGTCGTACTGGTTCCCGCCTTTCTTCGGTCTTTCTTCGGCTTTCCCGCTATCTTCGGCTTCGGAGGTCCCTCATGGATCCGTTCTCCACGGTCATCCGCACCGCCTCGCACGAGCAGCACACGGAGGCGGAGACCTCGACGTTCATGAGCGACCTGCTCGGCGGCAAGCTGGGCGTCGACGCGTACGCGCGCTACACGGAACAGCTGTGGTTCGTGTACCGCGCCCTCGAGGAGGGCGCCGCGGCGCTGCGGGACGATCCGATCGCCGGCCCTTTCATTCAGCCCGAGTTGCTGCGCGTCGCGGAGCTCGAGCGGGACCTCGCGCACCTGCGGGGTGCGGGCTGGCAGTCTTCCGCCACCCCACTGCCCGCCACCGCCGCGTACGCGGCACGGGTCGCGGAGTGCGCCCAGGAGTGGCCCGGGGGTTACGTGGCCCATCACTACACCCGCTACCTCGGCGATCTCTCCGGCGGCCAGATCATCCGCGGCAAGGCCGAGCAGACGTGGGGATTTGCCCGGAAGGGCGACGGGGTGCGGTTCTACGTTTTCGAGGGGATCGCCAACCCGGCCGCGTTCAAGCGGGGTTATCGGGAGCTGCTCGACGGTCTGGGAGAGGTGGTCCCGGACGAGTTGGAGAGGCAGCGGATCGTGGACGAGTGCAAGCGCGCTTTCGCTTTGAACACCGGGGTGTTCCGTGAGCTGGGGGACGAGTTCCCGCTGTCGGCGTAGGGCGGTCCCTGCGGGGCTTTCCCCAATCCCGCCCCTTCCCGGCTGCATCTAATGGCGGCTCCGCCGCGCAGGGGCTCCGCCCCAGACCCCGGTCCTCAAACGCCGGACGGCTGAAAGAATCTCAGCCCGTCGAGGGGGTCCCCCCTGCTCATTAAGAGCTTGGGGGAGATTGAGGACGAACTCGGCGAAGCCGGTGATGACGGCAAGCACAGGCCGGCGGAGCCGGGGGATTCGGGTAGGGGCGGGATCGGGGAAGAAACCGCCGGAGGCAACCTCAGCCCCCTGCGAGCCGGACCCGGCCCCCCACCTCGATCAACCCACCCGGCGCAGGCGCGGTAAGGATCTGCGACCCACGCCCCTGCGTGATGTTCAGCGCCCGGCCCAGCTCAGCGCACAACAGCAACGCCGCCGCCCCCGTGGCCTCGTCCTCCCGGATGCCGTCGTCACGGCCGGGAAAGCCCCGGGCCCGGACCCGGCCCGCGGCCTCGTCCTCCCACGCCCACGCGTACACCCACTCCCCCTGCGGAGGCACCGCGAGCGCGTCCACCTCGGCCGGGCTCCCGTACGAACGCAACGTCCGCCCCGGCGCCCACTCCGGCCGCGCCGCGATCCAACTGAACTCCCCGTCCTGGCGGGCCTCCACCACCCCTGCGGGCGTGATCAGTCCAGGAACATCGAGCAGCCAGGACGTACCGACGCAAGGGTGCCCGGCGAAGGGCAGTCGCAGCGTGGGGGTGTAGATGTCGATGACCCCGCGCTCAGGATCGTCGACGAACACCGTCTCGCTGAAACCCAGCTTCGCGGCGATCCCCTGCCGCTCGCCCCGCCCGGGGACGCGGGCCCCGTCGCGCACGACACCCAGCTCATTGCCGTGCCGACCGTCGGGCCCGCAGAACACCCGGAGTACGTCGAGGCCGTCAGGAAGTTCCGAGAGCAGTTCCGAAGGCTGTTGCGTCATTTGGGCATTCAAGCATTCTCAAGTCCCCGGGAAACCCCGTAAGTCCTCAGGAAGTCCGGCGGCGAGCGGCGAACACCGCCCCGGCGCCGGCGACGGCGATCGCCCCCGCGGTCCCGAGCAGCGCACCCGTCGGCACCGACGAACCGGTGGACGCCAACGAGCCCCCCGTACCGCCGCCGACCGAACCGCCGCCACCGAGCGCCGCCGAACCCCCGCCGGTGGAACCGGATCCGCCGGTGCCGCCGCTGCCACCCGGCAGCTGAGCCCCGTCGGCGACCGAGAGCGCCACCGTCACCGGGTCCATCGCGTCGCCCTTCTTGTAACTGGACGGCGCTTCGTCGCTGGCGAACTGCTTCGCGCCTGCCGCCGTGAACGCCGCGGGCACCTTGTCGAGCACGACGACGTCGTCCTTCGCCGTGTACGACGCCTTGGAGAGGTCGAGCGTCGCGAACTTCACGTCGTTGTTCTTGCCCTTGGGTGTGGTGACGTCCACGGTCAGCGTGCCCTTGGTGCCGTTCGCCGCCACCTTGATGTCGCTGAACTTCATGTCGATGCCGTGCGCCTTGTACTGGAAGCGGACGGCGCCGCCGAAGGACGCGGTCAGCTTCTTCGCGTCGCTGTCCACATCGCCCTTGGCGTACGGGAAGTCGTAGCCGTTGTCGTTCTTCTCGGCACCACCGGAGAGCGTGGCGCCGCCGCCGCTCTCGATGTAGCGGCGGAAGCTCTCCTTCACGCCCCAGGCGAGGGAGCCGTCGTGGACCTCGCCCGCGGGCCGCTCGGTGCCGGACGTCGGCTTCGGGGTCGCGGTGGGTGTGCCCGTCGGCTTCGGGGTCCGGGTGGGCTTGTCGGTCGGCTTGGGCGTCTTGGTGGGCTTGCCCGTCGGCTTGGGCGTCTCGGTCGGCTTCTCGGTCGGCTTCTCGGTCGGGGCGCCGCCCGCCTTCACCGAGAGGGTGGCCGGGTCAAGCTTGTCGCCCTCCTTGTACATGCCGTTGAACGCCTTGGCGCCGTCCGCCGTCAGCGTCGCCGGGATGTCCTTGTAGGTCATCGCGCCGCCCTCGCCCGTGCCGGGCGTGATGCCGGTCAGGTCGAGCTTGGCGAGGTCGATGTCGTTCTGGGCCGTGCCGTTGAGGCTGACGTCGGCCTGGATGGCACCGCTCGTGCCCTTGGTGCTCACCTTCACGTCGGAGACCTTGATGTCGAAGCCGTGGGCCGTCGACGAGAAGCGGACACCGCCCTTGAAGGCGACGTCGGTGGCGTGCGTCCCGGTGTCGTACGTCCCCTTGCCGTCGGTGAAGGTGAACACCCCGTTGTCGGCGGCCTGCTTGGCGCCGTCCGTGGCCTCGATCTTGCCCGCGGCCCTGCCCGCGACGTACTTGCGGAAGGACTCCTTGAAGCCCCAGTCCAGCGTGCCGTCCTTCAGTTCCGCCTTCGGTGCGGCGGCGGCACCGCCATCGGCGGCGAGCGCCGGAAGGGTGAGGGCGGTCGCGCCGAGCGTGACGGCGGTCGCGACGGCAGCCGCGAGGGTTATGGGACGACGGGTGGCGGCCATGATCAGGCTTCTCCTTGAGACATGAGAGACGTGAGAGACGAGTAGGCAGAGAGGGAAGGACCCGCGAGGGTCAGGAATCCGAGCCGGTCGCGCCGGTCGCCGCACGCTTCTTGCGTACGACCCCGAACGTGACCGCGGCTGCGAGCAGCACCGCCACGACCGCACCGATGCCGATCGGCACAGCGGGCGACGACGAGTCGGAGGTGTCCGAAGCGGTGTTCTCGGTCTTCGGGTCGGCCTTCTTCGCCTGCGGCGTCGGGCTCGCGGAGGAGCCGAGGTCCGGCAGCGCGGGCAGCTTCGCGTCGGCGTCGAGGGCGACGGCGAGCGAGAGCGGGTCCATGTCGGAGCCCGCCTTGTACATGCCGCCGAACGCCTTGGCGCCGTCAGCGGTGAGCTTGGAGGGCACTTCGGTGAGGGAGACGAGCCCGTCCTTCGGCTTCAGCTCCTTGGCCCCGGCCTCGAAGGTGATCAGCGAGGCTTTCTTCAGCGAGACGCCCTTGTCACCCTTGCCGCCCTTGTCACCCTTGCCGCCCTTGCTGTCGACGGCCGCGAAGAGCGTGCCCTTGCCGTCCTTCACCTCGACGGCGACCTTGCTCAGCGCGAGGTCGAGGCCGTGTTCACCGGTGAAGCGCACCGCTCCCGCGAAGTCCGCGTCGAGGGTCTGCTTCTTCTTGTCGTACGTTCCCTCGCCCTGGGGGAAGCGGAAGAGCGCGCCGCCGTCCTCGGCTCCGGCCGTCAGTTTCCACTCGCCCTTGGCGATGGATCCGGTGACGTACTCCCGGAAGGTGCGGCGCACGCCCCAGTCGACGGCGGCGTCCTCGATCCGGCCCGCCTTCGTTTTCGTCTTCCCGGACTTCTCGGACTCGGAGGACTTCGGCGAGGACTTCGGCGAGGGCTTCTTCGACGGCTTGTCGGAGCCGGACTTCGCCGTGAGGTCCGTCGACAGGGTCACGCGGTCGAGCTCGGTGCCCGCCGCGTAGTACCCGGCGAAGGCCTTGGCCCCCTGGGAAGTGAGTGTCGCGGGGAGGTTGTTGAGGGCGATCGGTCCTGAGCCGCCCTTCATGTTGATGCCGGACATACCGAGGGTGGCAAGGGGCACCTGGGCGTTGGACGTGACCTTGCCCGTGCCCTTCTCCTTGCTGACCATGTCGGCGTAGAGCGTGCCGGAGCCGCCGGAGATCTTGACGGTGGGGCGGCTGATGGTGAGGTCGAGCTCGTACGAGCCGCCCTTCTTGTGGCCGAGGAAATGCACCCCACCCGAGAACCCGGCGCTGAAGGCCCCGCTGTCCGGGTCGTACGAACCCTTCGCCGAGTGGAAGCGGAACTGGCTGCCGCCGACCGTGGCGGCGCCGCCCTGCAGGGTCGAACTCCCCTGGGCTATCGGCCCGGTGACGTAGCTCTGGAACGAGGATTTGATGCCCCAGTCGAGCCGTCCGCCCTGGACCGTGCGGTCCTCGGCGTGCGCGGCGCCCGCCGGGAGCAGTGCTCCGGCGAGTGCGGTGAGCACGGCCACGGCTCCGGCGCGAGCGCTGGCTCGCGCCTGTCTTGACGGCGGCATGGGACCCCTCCAGGTGTAGCTAATAAGGTAAGGCTAACCTAAACTACGATCACTCCGGCTGGAACCCCCATCCCGGCCACCCGCGCCCCAAACGCCTCACAGCAGACCGGCAGCAGACCGGGCAGCAGACCTCAACAGCACGACAGGACGGTGGACTTCGGTGCGTATGCCGCGCTCACTCCGTATCGCCGGCGCGTGGACCGCCGTTCTCGCCCTGGCCATCACGGGCTGTGGATCATCGTCGGGCGACGGCGGCGACACGTCCCCGAAGGCGAAGGCGGCGGCCTCCGCGCCCGACCGGGTCGAGCCGCTGAAGTCCCGCCCCGACCCCGCGCTCCCCGCCACCGTCCCATCGGCAGACGGCAAGAAGGTGACGGTCAAGGACACGAGCCGGATCGTGCCGCTCACCGGCAGCCTGAACGAGATCGTCTTCACGCTCGGGCTCGGCAAGAACGTCGTGGCACGCGACATCACCGCGACCTTCGCGCAGGCGAAGAAGCTGCCGGTGGTGACACGCGCGCACGACGTATCGGCGGAGAGCGTCCTCTCCCTGAAGCCGACGGTCGTCCTCGCGGACACCACGACGGGGCCCGCGGAGGCCATCGACCAGATACGTGACGCGGGCATCCCGCTGGTCGTATTCGACGCGGCGAAGGGCCTCGACGACGTGGGCCCCCGGATCGACGCGGTGGCAAGGACACTGGGGGTCGAGAAGTCGGGCGACGAGCTCAAGTCCCGTACGCGGGAACGCATCTCGAAGGTGCGCGACTCCATCCCGGCGTCCGCCCGCACCGAGAAGCCCCGGGTCGCCTTCCTCTACCTGCGCGGCTCCGCATCCGTCTATCTGCTCGGCGGCCGTGAGTCCGGCGCGAGCTCGCTCCTGGAGGCGGCGGGCGCCGTCGACGCGGGCAAGGCGTCAGGTCTGAAGAAGGACTTCACGGCGATCACGAGCGAGGCGCTCGCCAAGGCGGCGCCGGACGCGATCCTGGTGATGTCCAAGGGGCTCGAATCGGTGGACGGCGTGGACGGGCTCCTCAAGGTGCCGGGTGTCGCCGAGACCCCGGCCGGGCTCGACCGCCGCGTCGTCTCGATCGACGACGGAGTACTCCTGAACTACGGGCCGCGTACGGACCAGGTCCTGAAGTCCCTGGTGGAGCAGTTGTACGGGAACTCCAACGGGAGCAAGAAGTGACCGTCCTGACCAAGGCGGCGGAGGATGGCGGGTCCACCGACGTGGAGCCGCCGGTTCCGCGGAGCCGCCGACGGGGCGGGGCCGTCTCCCTGACCATCGGGCTCACGGCTGCCCTCGTACTCCTCTGCCTCCTCTCCGCCGGCATCGGCGCGTACGACATCCCGCTCGGGGACGTCCTCAGTTCCGTGCAGCACCGGATCGGTATCGGCGGGAGCGCCCTTGACCGGGTCGCCGAGAGCGTCCTGTGGAACGTGCGCCTTCCGCGCGTGACGCTCGCGCTGCTCGTCGGAGGGTCGCTCGGCTGCGCGGGGGCGCTCATGCAGGGCGTGTTCGGCAATCCGCTCGCCGAGCCCGGCGTCATCGGGATCTCGGCGGGCGCGGCCGTCGGCGCGGTGGCGTCGATCGCGCTCGGCCTCAGCTTCTTCGGGAACTGGACCGTGACGGTCTGCGCGTTCGTCGCCGGGCTCGCCACCGTGCTTCTCGTGTACGTCCTCTCGCGCAACGGCGGGCGTACGGAGGTCGTCACCCTCATCCTCACCGGGATCGCGGTGAACGCCTTCGCGGGGGCGCTGATCGGCCTCTGCATCTTCTTCGCGGACAACGCGCAGATCACCCAGATCACCTTCTGGCAGCTCGGCTCGCTCGCCGGGGCGACGTGGCCGAAGGTGCTCGCGGTACTGCCGTGCGCGGTGGCCGGTCTTGCCGTGGCGCCGCTGTACGCACGGAAGTTGGACCTCCTCGCGCTCGGCGAGCGGCCCGCGCGGCATCTCGGGGTCGACGTCGAGCGGCTGCGGCTCGTCCTTGTTCTTGTGGTGGCGCTGCTGACCGCCGCCGCCGTGGCCGTCGCCGGGATCATCACGTTCGTCGGTCTCCTCGTCCCGCATCTGCTGCGGATGGCGGCGGGGCCGGGGCATCGCTTCCTCGTGCCGGGCAGTGCGCTTGGCGGGGCGGTCGTCCTTGTCGGCGCGGATCTCGCGGCGCGGACGGTGGCGGCGCCCGCGGAGCTGCCGCTCGGGGTGCTCACCGCGCTCTTCGGGAGCCCGTTCTTCTTCTGGCTGCTGCGCAGGACCCGTCGTAAGCACGGGGGTTGGGCATGACGAGGGGGTCGGTCATGACAAGGGGGTCGGGCCTGATCGGGTGGATCGCCCATCGGCTGTTCTCCTCCGGTGGGGGGCGCGCTCTGCCGGGGCCCGTCTCCCCTGGCGACGCGCTCGCCGAGACGTCGCGGCTCGTGGTGCGGCTCGGGGGGCGCGAGGTCCTTGCCGGAGTGTCCCTGACCGCGCGGGCGGGGGAAGTGCTTGCCCTGGTCGGGCCCAACGGGGCGGGGAAGTCGACCCTGTTGGCCGCCCTTGCCGCGGATCTCCCGGCCGACGAGGGGCTCGTACGTGTCTGCGGGCGGCCCGTGACGGAGTGGCCCGCCCGCGAACTCGCCCTGCGGCGGGCCGTGTTGCCGCAGTCCGCCGCGCTCTCCTTCCCTTTCGGGGTGGAGGACGTCGTACGGATGGGGCGTGCGCCCTGGGCCGGTACGGCCCTTGAGGACGACGACGATCGTGTCGTGCGGGAGGCGATGGCAGCGACGGAGGTCGGCGGGTTCGCCTCGCGCCCCTTCTCCGCGCTGAGCGGCGGGGAGCGGGCTCGGGTCGCCCTCGCGCGGGTGCTTGCGCAGCGGGCGCCGCTGTTGCTGCTCGATGAGCCGACGGCGGCGTTGGATCTTCGGCATCAGGAGCTGGTCCTGCGGATCTGCCGGGATCGGGCCGCTGCCGGGGACGCGGTGGTGGTGGTGCTGCATGATCTGGGGCTTGCGGCGGCGTACGCGGATCGTGTGGCGGTGTTGCGGGGTGGGGGGCTCGCTGCGGAGGGGCCTCCCGGCGAGGTGTTCACCGGGGAGCTTCTGAGCGAGGTCTACCGGCAGCCGGTCGAGGTGTTTCCGCATCCGCGGACGGGGGCTCCGTTGGTGGCGCCGGTGCGGGGGTGAGGGCGGGCCCTGCGGGGCTCTCCCCAATCCCGCCCCTTCCCGAAACCAGGGGGCTCCGCCCCCTGGACCCCCTTACAAGATGTCCTCAATCGCCGGACGGGCTGAAAGTCTTCAGCC
>NZ_JBHTSF010000236.1:0-10947 GCF_042795295.1 Streptomyces sp. NPDC056486 | reverse complement strand
CGCGCGCGGAGCGCCTGGCGCTCCTCGTCGGCGGCGTGCTCGTCGTGCATGGCGGGGTTCGGCGGTACGAGGAAGACGCTCTCGTCGGCGCTGCCACCCGCGTCCTCGGCCGGCGTCGGCGCGAGGAGGGCGGCCGCGGTGCCGACGGCGACCGCGGAGCGGGGCAGCAGGGCGGCGCCCGCGAGCGCCTCGCGGGCGCGGGCGTGCGTGGCGGGGTCGGTGATGACGACGCCGTCGACCAGTTCGGGCCGGGCGGCGAGCACGCGCGCGTGGTCCGTGGGGTCGACGGCCTGTGCGAGATAGCGCCAGCCGGGCAGCGCGGGGATGCCGTGCTCGCCGAGGAACTCGACGGTGGCCAGGACGTCGGGCCCCGGCGGAAGGAGTCCGCCGTCACCGAGGGCGCCCAGGATCCGGGAGTCGTCGGCGGCGGCGGTCCGCAGGTCGAAGAGCTGCCGCTCGGCGGAGGCGACCCCGTCTTCGAGGAGGGTGCGGAGGTCGTCGGCGCCGCGGTCCAGCTCCTGCGGGGAGAGGGGGCCTTCGGTCAGCGAGCGGGTCGCGGTGACGGCGCGGGCGACCGCGGTGACGGCGCTGCCGTCGGCGGCGGGCTCGCTGTTGTCGCCCCTCTCCGCCGTCCCCTGGCGAGGCTGCGGCACCCCGCCCAGGGAGCTCGCGCCCGGAAGACCGAGCAGTTCGGCGAGGCGCTCGTCCCCGGCGATCGACTCGGCGGCTCGGCGTTCCGCGTCGTACGCGTGCTCGGCGGCGTCCGCCGCGTCCGACGCGCGGGCCGCGGTGAGTTCGGCGCGGGCCTCGGCGGCGGCTGCTTCCTTGGCGTGTTCGGCGTCCCGCAGTGAGGCCTCGCGGGCGGTGTCCCAGGCGGCTGCCGCGGCCTTCTCGGCGTCGCTGGCGGCCAGCGCCGCGCGTGCCGGGTCTGCGTCCGGTGCGGTGTCGTCGAGCCAGCCCGAACGGACCGCCTCCGCGGTCTCCTGCTCGACCTCGGTGAGGCGCTGGCGCAGGTGTCCGGCCTCGCTGCGGGCGCGCTGCGCCTCCGTCGCGGCGACCGTGGCGTCGCGGTGGGCGGCCTCGCCGGTCTCCTGGAGCGCGGCCGAGCGCTCCTCCTCCTCGTTCGCGAGCGACTCGGCGCCTTCGGCCGCGGTGTGCAGGACCCGGACGAGATCGGCGGCCGCCTTGGAACGCGCGGCGAGCGCGGGCGCCGCGTCCCGCTCGGCCTCCAGGATCGCGGAGGCCACGCGCGCGGAACGGTCGGCGGCCGCGCGGTGGCGCAGGACGGCTTCGGCCGCCTGCCAGGAGGAGTGCAGCTGGCGCGCGTCGGCGAGCTCGCGGCGCTGCGCGGCGGCGGCCTTCTCGGCGACGGTGAGCGCCAAAGAGGCGTGCCGGAAGGCGAGTTCGGCGGAGATCAGGGCGGACCTGCCGCGTGCCTCCTCCGCCGTGGTCACGGTCTGCGCGGCGGCGGTGACCCGCTCGGCGAGCTCGCCTGTCCGGCCCCGCTCGGTGACGCCCCGCGCGGAGAGCCGGCGGGCGAGCGTCCGGGTGCGCCGCTCGGCGCCCGCATGCACGTCACGCGCACGCGCACGCGTGTCGGCGGCGTCGACGATCCGGCCGAGCAGATCGACGGAACCCGCGGTGAAGTCCCGCTCGGCGATGAGTTCGGAGCGGCGGCCCAGCTTGTTGCCGAAACCGTGGACGAGGTCGGCGAGGCCGTCCGTGTCGCGCGTGTCCGTGACGGCGCGCAGCAGCAGATCGGTGAAGTCGGAGTCCTTCTTGACCGCAAAGAGGCCTGCGGCCTCACCCTCGTCGGCGTTCATCTCCCGCTGGTAGCGGAAGAGTTCGGGGTCGAGCCCGAGGTCGCCGAGGTGTTCGTTCCAACGGTCGTGGCCCTCCTCCCAGTGCACTTCGATGTCGGGATACGCCTTGCCCGCCTCGGTCAGCGCGTCCCGGAAGCCCTTCATGGTGCGCCGCCGCCCCTGCGCGCCCGACGCGCCCTCCACGGACGGCCGTACGGCGGTGGACTCGGCGACCGGCAGCGAGTCCAGGCTCATGCCGGGCGCGGGCCTGAAGGAGTACCAGGCCTCGGCGAACTTCCGCGGGTCGTTGGAGACCTGCCGCCCACGCCACTCGGCGACCTTGCCGACCACGACGCACTCGCCGGTCAGCGTGTGCTGCCATTCCAGGGCGACGTGCCCGCAGTCGTCGGCGAGCAGGAACTTGCGAAGCACTCCGGAGCTCGCGCCGCCGAGGGTGTTGCGGTGGCCGGGCAGCATCACCGAGAAGATCAGCTTGAGCAGGACGGACTTGCCGCCGCCGTTCTCCAGGAAGAGCACGCCCGCGGGCGCCGGGCGGCGCGGCGGCCCTGTCGGCTCATCCTCGAAGAACTCCGCCTGAGTGGGCGCGGGATCGGGCACCTCCGCGCCGACGCCGCGCAGGTCAAGCACGGTGTCGGCGTAGCGCGCACCGGCGGGGCCGATGGAGTAGAGGCGGACCCGGGACAGCTCGTACATGGCGGCGGACTCTCGTCGTAAGTCGTGCGGAACAGCAGGAAGGGTTCAAGCGGGGCGGGGCGAGAGAATCAGGAGTGGAAGGGCAGGCCCGCGTCGGCGGCCAGCTCCAGATCGTCGCTCTCTTCGGGGGGCAACAGGGTCGCGGACCCGTCCGTGACGGGCACGATGCCGAGCTCAAGGAGCTCGGCCATGGCGGCGCCGCCCGCCATGTCGCGCACTTGCAGCTGATAGCGGGCGGTGGTGCGGTACGTGCCCCCGGAGTCGTCGCCCGTGCGCTGCAGGAACCCGGAGTCGGTGAGGAACGCGACGGCCTTGCCGATGATCCCGGTGGTCGATCCGGCGAGGCGGCGGGCGTCCTTGGTGGCGCCCGTCGAGCTGCGCCGTGCCCAGATCCGCCAGGCGGCCTCGAGGCCGGGGGCGTCGGTCTGCGGGTCGGAGTTCTCGCCCTTCTCCTCGGCGCTCTCCTCCAGGCGTCGGCAGGCCTGCCGCACGAAGGCGTCGACTCCATTGACCGTGATCCGCCCGATGTAGCCGTCGTCGGCGAGGTCCTCGGGGCGCGGGAACGCCAGGGCGGCGACGGCGAGATGAGCGAGGCCGTGCAGGAAGCGGTCGGTGGAGTCGGCGGCGGTCCGGCGTGCGTAGTCGCCCATGCGGACGGCGAACACGGAGTCCTCGGCGGCCGTCACGGCCATCCCCGCGCGCGGGGACACCTCAAGGACGACGAGCCCGAGCCCGGCGGCGACGGCGTCGGCGAGCCGCGCGAAGGGCGAATCCTCGCGGTACCGGCGCAGCAGCTCGGCGTACTCCTGGTCGCGGGCGGGCTGGAGCTTGGGCTGGAGCCCGAAGGCGACGAGACGCGCGGCGTCGGCGGCGTCGGCCGGAGTGATGGCGGCGGTCGCGACGGGCGCCGCCGCTGCCTCCGGCTCGCCCCACGCGGTGTGCTCTGCGGGGTGCTCGGTCACGGCTTGTGCTCCTTGCGGCGGTCGTACTGGTCGTACTGGAGAAGGTCGGGGGTGCTCATGCGCTCTCCGTCCGGCCGGCTGCCATGCCTGCGGCATCGAGCAGCGCCGTGCCCACGATGAGGTCGGCGCCGCCGAATTCCTGGTCGTCGAGTTCGGTGCCGTCGTCCACGGCGAACAGGAGCTTCTCCTCGCCCTGGCGGTAGGCGGTGCCGACCGGCGGGCTCGCCGCGTGGACGGCGAGGAGAGCGACCAGATACGGCAGTTCGGTGTCGCGGAGCCGGGCGTCGGCAAGCAGGCCGGAGAGGCGCCGGGGCGCGTCGTGCGGCAGGGCGAGCAGCTCCATGGCACTGGCGAGCTGATCGTCGCTGAAGCGGCTGTCGTCGGGTGTGGCGATGAGGTCGGGCTCGGGCATCTCCATGCCCAGGTGCTCCCGCTCCTGCGGCGGCGTGAGCAGAATGTCGACGAGGTCCCCGACGCGGACGGACACGGGCGTGCGCAGGCCCGTCCCGCGCGCGAAGAACGCGTTCGTCACACGGCTCGCCTCCTCGACCGGGAGCGGCAGGAGCGGGGCGACGAGCTGGCCGTACAGATCGAGCCCGGTGCGCGAGGTGGGTGTCGCGAAGGCCTGGCGATCCTGCTCGGCACGGAACAGCGGCCCCGCGTCGAGGAGCCGGGACTGCAGCTGCGTATGGCGGCGGATGCAGTCCTTGACGATGTCGACGAGCTCGGCGGCGCGGCGCTTCTGCTCGGGGTCCTCGGACTCGTCGCGTGCCTTGCGGATGTTCGTCAGGATCGCGTTCTCGTGGCGATAGCGGTCGGCCACGTGGTCGAGCGCTTCCGCGATCATGTCGGGGACGGCCTGGAGCCAGTCCACCGCGCGGACGTTGCGCCGGGTCGCGTCCAGGGCTCTGCGGAGCGTCTCCGAATACTGCACCGTCCGATATCGCGCCTGTTCCGCGGCGAGCTGGGCGTCGGCGAGGCGGCCGCGGCTGATCAGCACCTCGAGCTTCACCTCGGCGGCGATCTGGGCGCTCGTGACGTCGGTGTCGAGGGCGCCCACGAGGACGTTGACCGCCTCGTCCGTCGTACGGAGATAGACACTCCCCCCGTACCCGGGCACCTCTTCGATGAGCTTGAAGTCGTAGTCCCTGCGGACATAGGTGCCATCGGGCGCGAAAGTGCCGTACACGGCGCGGAAGCCGCGGTCGACGCTGCCGACGTTGATGAGGTTCTCCAGGACCCAGCGGGCCACGCGTTCGTGCTCGGCCACGGGACGCCGGGGGGCCTGGGCTCCGACGCGCGGCAGCAGCCTGGCCACTATCTGCTCATGGTCGGCGCCGGTGTCGAAGTCCATGTTCAGTGTGACGAGGTCGATGGCGGAGAGCGCCACCTCCGCCATCGCGTACACCGAATACTCGCCCGCGAGGTTGGCCTTGCGCACGTCGAGGTCGTGCAGCGGCGCCGTGCAGGCGAGCGCGCGGAGCCGCCGCGCCAGGCCCTCGTCGGCGGCCGGGCCCATAGCGGGCCTCGGCCCCGCGCTGAGCTGGGGCGGAACGGTGTCCGTAACGGCAGGCGAAGTCACGGTGCACAGACTAGATCCTCGGTCTGACAACGGTCGAAACGGCGCAGATCTGACAGCGCCCTGCCGCATCCCGTCCGGGGCTCAGCAGCCCGCGCGCTCGCCCTGCGCCACGCGCTGGCCATAGGCCTCCACGAGGCCTTTTCGCGAGTCGTCCAGGTAGACCGCGAGCAGCCGTTCGGCCTCCGCGGAGTCATCCTCCTGGAGGGTCTGCAGGATCTGCCGATTGCGTGCGAGATACGGCTCGTGCAGCCGACGCGGATCGTCCACCACATGGAAGGCCAGGCGCAGTTCGGCGAAGACGCTGCGCATCACCTCGTCGGTGCGGGCACTTCCGGCGAGGGCGACCAGTTCCCGGTGGAAGTGGATGTTGGCCGTGGAGACGCCCTTCCACTTCCGCTCGCGCGCCGCTTTCGTGCCGTCCGCGACGGCGCTCACGAGCCCGTCGAGCGCGTAGGGCGGATCTCCGAGGCCGCGGACGACCGCGCATTCCACGAGGCGCCGCGTGCGGTAAATGTCCTCCACATCCTCAATCGTGAGAACTCGGACAAATACCCCGCGATTGAGTTGATGGACCAGCAGCCGTTCATGCGTGAGGAGACGGAAGGCCTCACGCAGCGTGTTGCGCGAGACGCCGAGCGCGCCACCGATGCTGTCCTCCGACAGTCGCGCCCCCGGCGGGAAATACCCCTCCGCGATACGGCTGCGGAGGATGTCCGAGACCCGCTCCGCGGTGCTGGTGCGCCCCAGGAGCGCACGGTCGCCGGCCAGTCCGCTCGCGTCAGCCATTCCCTCAGCCATGCCCGGATTCAATCGCAGATACAAGAACGAGACAACATGGGTATTGAGGGATCGTTCAACGATCCTCTACCTTGTCGAGCACGGCGCGATCCCCGCCCGTACCTCACGCCCTGCCCGTCCCCCACGACCTGCCCGCTCCGCACCCTCCGTCCCCCTTTCTGCGAGGTGCCCATGAGCACACCCCCTCCGCCCCAGGCCGTTTCGACCGACCCACGCCCCGTGGACGGCCGACCAGTCGACGACAACGGCGCGTTCGGCTGGCTGCGCGCCCTCGGCCCGCGCGGCCGCCGCGCCTTCGGTGGCGCTTTCGGCGGATATGCCCTCGACTCCTACGACTACTTCACGCTGCCGCTGAGCATGGTCGCGATCGCCGCGTACTACGGCCTCGACAGCGGCCAGACCGGCTTGCTCACCACGGTCACGCTGGTCGTCTCCGCGATAGGCGGCGCGATCGCCGGGGTGGTGGCGGACCGGATCGGCCGGGTCAAGGCGCTGATGATCACGGTCGTCACGTACGCCGTCTTCACCGTCGCCTGCGGCTTCGCGCCCAACTACGAGACGCTGCTGGTCTTCCGCGCCCTCCAGGGACTCGGTTTCGGCGGCGAGTGGGCGGTCGGCGCGATCCTGGTCGCCGAGTACGCCACCGCCAAGAACCGCGGCCGCACCCTCGGCGCGATCCAGAGCGCCTGGGCGGTCGGCTGGGCACTCGCGGTGATCGTCTACACCGTGGTGTTCCAGTTCCTGGACGAGGACATCGCCTGGCGCGTGATGTTCTGGACCGGCGCGCTGCCCGCCCTCCTCGTCGTCTACATCCGACGCAATGTGCACGACGCCCCTGAGGCGGCCGAGGAGCGGAAGAAGAGCGCGGACAAGGGATCGTTCACAGCGATCTTCAAGCCCGGTCTCCTGCGCATCACGCTCTTCGCGGTCCTGCTGTCCACCGGTGTACAGGGCGGCTACTACACGCTCGCCACCTGGGTGCCCACGTACCTGAAGACCGAGCGCGGCCTGACGGTGGTCGGCACGGGCGGGTACCTCACGTTCCTGATCTCCGGGGCCTTCATCGGCTATCTCGCCGGCGGCTATCTCACCGACATCCTCGGCCGCAAACGGAACATCACGCTCTTCGCGTTCCTCTCCGCGGCCAGCATCCTGGCGTACACGAACATCCCGGACGGGGCCAACGGCCTTCTCCTTGTGCTCGGTTTCCCGCTCGGCTTCTGTATGTCGGCCATTTTCAGCGGCTTCGGCTCGTTCCTCAGCGAGCTCTATCCGGCGGCCGTGCGCGGCACCGGGCAGGGCTTCACGTACAACACCGGCCGCGCCGTGGGCGCCATCTTCCCCACGATGGTCGGCTTCCTGGCCGACAGCTGGGGCGTGGGCGGTGCGCTGATCTTCGGTGCGATCGGCTACGCGCTCGCCGTGCTCGCCCTGCTCGGGCTGCCCGAGACGCGCGGGAAGGAGCTGGTGTGAGCCCCACGACCACGGCGTTGCAGAGCCCTCGGGAGGCCCGCGCGCTCTTCCGCTCGGGCACGAGCGGGCCGACCGCGGGCTGGGCGGCCGGTCACACGCAGGCCAATCTGATCGCCGTGCCCGCCGACTGGGCGTACGACATGCTGCTGTTCTGCCAGCGCAACCCGAAGTCCTGCCCGGTGCTCGACGTCACGGACGCGGGCTCCTGGACCACGCCCCTGGCACCCGGCGCCGATCTGCGGACGGATCTGCCGCGCTACCGGGTGTGGCAGGACGGCGAGTTGGTCGACGAGCCCACGGACGTGGCCGAGCGGTGGCGGGACGATCTGGTGTCGTTCCTCATCGGCTGCAGCTTCACCTTCGAGCGGGCGCTGACCGAGTCCGGTGTGCCGATGCGCCATGTCGATCAGGGTCGCAACGTCTCCATGTACGTGACCGCGCGCCCCTGCCGTCCTGCGGGCCGGCTGCACGGCCCCATGGTGGTGTCGATGCGCCACGTGCCGCCCGAGCACCTCTCGGCGGCGATCAGGGAGACCTCCCTGCTGCCCGCGGTGCACGGCGGTCCGGTGCACTGCGGCGACCCCGCCGGCCTCGGCATCGACGATCTGAGCCGCCCCGACTTCGGTGACCCGGTGGCCGCCGAGCCCGATGACATCCCGGTGTTCTGGGCCTGCGGAGTGACGCCGCAGGCCGCGGTGATGGCTTCGCGGCCGCCGTTCGCGATAACGCACGCGCCGGGCCAGATGTTCATCACCGACGCCCGTGACGAGCAGTACAGGGTTGCCTGAGCAGGTCGCCGTACGGAAACAGGAGAACCACCCGCATGACCGATGCCGTGACCGACACCGTGATCGATGCCGAGACCGATGCCATGATCGACCTCAACGCCGACCTCGGTGAGGGCTTCGGCCGCTGGCGCCTGACCGACGACGAGGAACTGCTCTCCGTCGTCACCAGCGCCAATGTGGCCTGCGGCTTCCACGCGGGTGACGCGGTCACCATGCGCCGCGTGTGCGAGCAGGCCGCCGCGCGCGGAGTACGGATCGGCGCCCAGGTCTCCTACCGCGACCTGGCGGGCTTCGGGCGCCGCTCCATGGACGTACCGGCCGATGAGCTGGCGGCCGAAGTGGCGTACCAGATCGGCGCCCTGGAGGTCTTCGCGCGGGCGTCCGGCACGCGCGTGTCGTATGTGAAGCCGCACGGCGCGCTCTACAACCGCGTCGTCCACGACGAGGACCAGGCGCGCGCCGTCGTCGAAGGGGTCCTGCTCGCGGACGGCACACTGCCCGTCCTCGGTCTTCCCGGATCGCGCTTCCTGGAAGTGGCCGACAAAGCCGGACTTCCCGTCGTCACCGAAGCGTTCGCGGACCGCGCGTACACCCCGCGGGGGACGCTCGTGCCACGCGGCAGCGACGGCGCCGTCATCACGGAGGCGGACGCCGTCGTCGAGCGCTCCGTGGGCATGGCCCGCTTCGGGACCGTCACCGCCCGGGACGGGCAGCGGATCGACGTCCGCGCGCGCTCGTTGTGCCTGCACGGGGACACACCGGGCGCGGTGGCCCTCGCCCGACAGGTCCGGGCACGTCTCGAAGCGGCGGGCGTCCGGGTGGAGGCCTTCGCGTGAGGGTGCTTCCGGTCGGTGATCAGGCGCTGCTCGTCGAACTCACCGACGGCGACGAGGCGCAGGCGCTCCACGCCGAGCTGCTGCGCCGCAGGGCCGCGGGTCTGATCCGCGTACGGGAGATCGTGCCCGCGGCCCGCACGGTGCTCCTGGACGGCCTTGACGACCCCGGCCGCGTCGGCGCGGATCTCGCCGCCCTGGAGATCCCGCCGCTTTCGGCGCGCACGGAGGACGTACGGGAGATACCGGTGCGCTACGACGGGCCCGACCTGGCGGATGTGGCGGCGCATTGGGGTGTGCCGGTGACCGAGGTGGCGCGGATCCACTCGGCGGCCGAGTTCCGGGTCGCCTTCTGCGGGTTCGCGCCCGGCTTCGGCTATCTCACCGGTCTTCCGGAGCGCTACGAAGTGCCTCGCCGAGCCACACCGCGCACGAGCGTCCCGGCCGGCAGCGTCGCCCTTGCCGGGCCGTACACGGGGATGTATCCGCGCTCATCGCCCGGCGGCTGGCAGCTGATCGGCACGACCGATGCCGTGCTGTGGGACCACGCGCGCGTGCCTGCCGCGCTGCTCACCCCCGGCGTCCGGGTGCGCTTCGTACCCAAGGCGGACGTACCCCTGTCGGAGGCACGATGACCGACCGGGCCTTCGCCGTCGTACGGGCCGGTGCGCTGACCACCGTGCAGGATCAGGGCCGCCCCGGGCACGCGCACCTCGGGGTGCCGCGCTCCGGAGCCCTCGATCCGGCCGCGGCCCGTCTCGCCAACCGCCTCGTCGGCAACCCGCCCGAGGCGGCCGTCCTGGAGACCACCCTGTCCGGCTGCTCCGTGCGGCCGCGTTGCGCGGTGACGGTGGCGGTCGTGGGTGCGCCCTGCCCGATCACCGTCGACGGCCGCCCGGTGGCATGGGGCGCGCCCGTGCGGGTGCCGGCCGGTGCGCTGCTCGACGTCAAAGCGGCTGTCTCCGGAGTGCGGTGCTACGTCGCGTTCGGCGGCGGTGTCGCCGTCGACCCGGTCCTCGCGAGCCGCTCCACGGACCTGCTCTCCGGGCTCGGCCCTCCGCCGCTCGCGGACGGAACCGTCATCCCCCTGGGAAGGGCCGGCGCCGCCCACGCGCGCGTGGACACCGCCCCGCATCCGGCGCCACCACGGGAACTGATTCTGCGGGTGACGTCCGGACCGCGCGCCGACTGGTTCACCGCGTCGGCCCTGCGCACGCTGACCACACGCGCGTACCGGGTGTCATCGGCGAGCAACCGCATCGGCCTGCGCACCGAAGGGCCCTCCCTGGAGAGGGCGTTCGCCGATGAACTCCCCAGCGAGGGCATGGTCATCGGCGCCGTCCAGGTGCCGCCGGACGGCCGTCCCGTGGTCTTCCTCGCCGACCACCCGACGACCGGGGGCTACCCGGTGATCGCGGTGGTCAGGGAGGCGGATCTGGCCGGGGCAGCGCAGGCGGTGCCGGGTACGCCGGTGCGTTTCGTCCCGGTGGGACGGCGTTGAGGTCTTCCTCTCCCCCGGTCTTTCACGCCGCGTCCGGCTGCTCGGCCGCGGCGAGCGCGGCGAGGGCCGCCTTCACCGCGCGGGTGGCGCTCAGGTCGAGCCGGGACCTGCGGTGCCGGGCCCACGCGCCGGTCCAGCGCAGGGTCGTACGGTCGGAGACCTCGATGCGGTCGGGGGCGAGGCGTTCGAGGAGCCGGACCACCTTTCGGCGGTCCGTGAGGACGCGATAGCCGCCCGGTCCGCTCGCCGGGCACGATCAGCACGGGCTCGCGCCCGGCCTCGCGGTAGCCGCGGCCCAACTCCCGCAGTGCGGTGCGCAGTCCGCCCGACGAGGGGGCGACGAGGTTGGTGCGCGCAGGGCGGCCGACGACGGGGCGAGGGTGCGGTCGGCCGCGGCGTGGACGGCACGGATGCGCCGCCAGGCGACGGACTCCCCCATCCCCATGTACGTGCGCGCGTAGCCGCCCAGGTCCGTCTGGTAGACGGACCTGGGC